>NZ_BCBQ01000140.1:0-10368 GCF_001320885.1 Pseudomonas sp. NBRC 111140 | reverse complement strand
GGCGGCCTTGGACTTCTCGATGGCCTGCAGAATGGTCATGCCTTCTTCCACTTGCAACTCCACACCCGACTGCGCCAACACCACGGTAAAGGCACTGCCGGTGACCGGGGTGGCGGCGAACTGTTCCCAATGCACGCGCTGTTCGGCGATGCCGGCTTGGGCTGCGCAGGCGATGACCGCATCGATCAGCGGTTTGGGGCCGCAGACGTACAGGTGCGCTTGCGCGTCCAGCCCCGCGCACAAGGCGGCCAGGTCAAGCTTGCGGTCGAGGCTGTCGATGTAGAATTGCGTGTTGGCAGCGTGCGGGCCGTTGGCCAACTGGTCCTGGAACGCACCGTGCTCTGGCGCACGGAAGGCATAGTGCAGCTCGTAGTCGGTGCTGCCGCCTTCCAGCTCGTGCAATTGCGCCAGGAACGGGGTGATGCCGATGCCGCCGGCAATCAGCACGTGACGGCCAGCCGAAGGGTCGAGGGCGAACAAGTTGTTGGGCGAGGAGATGGTCAGGCGAGTGCCGACCTCCACCTGCTGGTGCATGAACGCCGAGCCGCCTTTGGACTGCTCCTCCAGGCGCACGCCGATCTGGTAGCTGCGGGTGTCGCGCGGGTCGCTCATCAGCGAGTAGGCGTTGCTGAACTGGCTGCCGTCGGCGCCTTGCATCTGCACGATGACATGGCTGCCGCCGGTGAAGGCGGGCATCGCCGCGCCGTCTTCGCGGGCCAGGGTAAAGCGCTTGATCAGCGGCGTGGCTTGTTCCACGTCGGTTACGCGGACGCTGAACATTTCATAAGTGTTGGCCATGGTTCACCTCGACTGCCTGGGCGCGCGGCAGGCCCTGCCGCGCACCTTTACGTGCAAAAAAACGTGGAGCGGTTGCCATCAATCGTCGAGGTGGGCCACGGCGATCAGGTTGTGGAAGTGGGCAATGCCGTGCTCGCTCATACCGCTGCGTTCGCGGTCGGCCATGATGCGGCCCTGGCCACGGTAGCCTCGCGACTTGAGGCCCTTCTGCACGCTTTCGACCAGGCGCAGGTCTTCTGGGCGGAACACTTCGCGGTACCAGTCGATCAGCTTCTGCTGTTCCTCGGTGATGTCCTTGTTGAGGAAGTAGATGTCGTAGTGTTGCAGGGTGGTTTCGGCATCGACCGGGAACTCGTAGATCACGGTCATGAAGTTGGCCCCTGGCGGCACGTTGAACATGGTGCACGGCCAGGCCCAGAAGCCGGCGAACGACGGGTCCTTCACGTTTTCGTCGAACTTGAACGACTGTTCCGAAGGCTTGGCCAGGCCATATTGCAGGGTCCAGTTACCGTGCATGGTGTGGCTGTACTGGCCGACGTCGACCGAGTCGGAGAAGCCTGGGTGCGCCGGGGCGCAGTGGTAGCACTCGAGGTAGTTGTCGACGATCGACTTCCAGTTGGCAGGGGTGTCGCTGACGAAGCGTGCTGCCAGGTGCAGGTCGTCGATCACCGCGCAGGCTTCGCGCATGCGCGTTTGCAGGCCTGGCAACTGGTCTTCGACAGAGCCTGCGTCCATGTCCATGTTGATGAAGATGAAGCCGGCATATTCCTCTACGCGCAGCTGCACCAGGGTGGAGTTCTCTTTGTCGAAGTTCACCACGTTGTCGCAGTTGCGGGCGTGGGCCAGTTCGCCGTCGAGCTTGAAGGTCCAGGCGTGGTATGGGCAGGTGATGACGTTCTTGGCTTTGCCGCTGCCGCTGAGCAACTGGTGGCCACGGTGCGGGCAGACGTTGTAGAACGCACGCAGCACGCTGTCACGGCCGCGCACGACGATGATGCTTTCGCCAATTACTTCGCGGGTGATGTAGGCATTGTTGTCTGCCACTTCGCTGCGGTGGCCCACGCAGATCCAGCTGCGGGCGAAGATGGCTTCTTTCTCGTGTTCGAACACTGCGGCCTTGGTGTAGAAATTGGCCGGGATGGTGAAGGCCTCGTCGGCGTTTGCGCAGAAATCGGCGGGCAGGCGTTTGAAGTCGTTCATGACAGGTTTCTCACAAGCTCGGTTTTTAGTTGTTGGTTAACGCGTATCTGTTGGTTAACAGATCAGGCAAAAAAATTTGCAACCCTTCAAAGGGGCCGCAGTGCGGCCCCTTTGATTTCATCAATGCACGGCAGCAGCGCTGCGCGGTGCATGCTCGGCAGGTTGTTCACCGGCCATCCGTGCAGCCTCTTCTTCGATGATGTGGGCCGGTACCTGGCCGTAGTCAGCGACCATCCACTTGAGGAAGCCGTAGATCTTCACCAGCAGAATCACCATGAACGGGATTGCGGTCAGCACCACGGCAGTCTTCATGGTCGACAGCGAAGCCTTGGCGAACAGCATGGCCAACGGCACCAGGGTCAATACCACACACCAGAACAGGCGGTGGGTCGGCGTCGGGTCGTCACCTTCACGCAGGTTGCGAGTGCTGGTGGCTGCCACCGCGTAGGCTGCGGCATCCATGTGCGAAGCGCAGAAGATGGCCATGATGAACAGGTACACGCCAAGGAACACTTGGCCCCACGGCAACGCCAGCAGCAGGTGGGTTACAGCCGATTCACCACCTTGCTCGGCCAGCATCTTCGGTACGTCCACCGCGCCGGTGATGAACTGGTGCATGCTGTAGCTTTCCAGTGCGCCGAAGAAGAACCAGCAACCGAAGCTGCCGCCCAGCAGCAGGGCCAGGACCACTTCCTTGATCTGCCGGCCGCGCGAAACGCGGGTGACGAACATGGCTACGCCCGGGGCGTACGACACCCACCACAGCCAGTAGAACACCGTCCAGTTGCGGGTGAAGGCACCGTCGCCGGCCGGGTCGGTGAACAGGCTCATGTGCACGTAGTTCTGGATCATCAGGCCAATCGAGTTGGCGGTGTTGTTGAGGGTGAACTGGGTTGGGCCGACCAGCAGGACGACAGCGGCAAACACCAGCGCGCCGATGCACACCATCTTGCTCAGGCGCTGCAGGCCGCCATCGATGCCGATGTAGGAGCTGAGCGAGAACATCACCGCCACGCCGCCGATCACCATCAATTGCACGGTGAAGGTATCCGGGGTGCCGGTCAGGTCATGCAGGCCGCGCGTCAGGGTAGAGGCAGTGAGGGCCAGCGATACGGTCAGGGCGCCCATCATGGTCAGCAGGAAGATCAGGTCGACAGTACGGCCTACTGGCCCGGTGGCCTTGAAACCCGTCACCGCTTCGATAATCGAAGCCAGGTTCAGGCCGCTCTTCTTGCGGACATGGAAGTGGTAGGCCATGGCCAGCGAAGCCAAGGCGTAGATCGACCAGGCGCTTATGCCCCAGTGGAAGAACGAGTAGCCCACGCTGTACTCCAGCGCCTTGGGGGTGGCGGCGGCGATGTTCAGGCCTGGGGTCTGATAGTAGTAGGCCCATTCCATCACGCCCCAGTACAGGGTCGAGGACCCCATGCCGGCACAGATGAACATGAACACCCAGGTGGCGGTGGCGTATTCAGGCTTGCCACTGCCCAGGCGGATGTTGCCGTATTTGCTGAAAGCCAGGTACAGCACCGCCAGGGTACTGGCGAACACCAGCACCTGCACGCTGGTACCGAAGGTGCGGGTGGACAGCTCGAACAACTGGTTGGCGGCGCTTTCAGCCTGGGCGGGGAAGGCTGCAAGGCCGATCACGGTGAGCAGCACGGCAATCAGGCTCACGGTAATCAGGAACACATCAATCTTTTTATTCTTGTGCGACATCATCGTCTCCTGGGACGTTGGCGTACTTGTCATACCCGGCAGGCATCCGGGGTGTAGCGGTACAACTCCTTCCGTGGTTGTTAACCTTTAGTTTACTAATATCTAATGGTTAACAGATTCTGCATACAATCTGCGCCGCTAGCAAGAGGCAAGGGGCCGATTGTCAGACACTTCTGACAATCGGCCCCTGTGCGTCAGGCTTCGACCAGCGCGGTGATGGCCTGGCCAACTTGCTGGGTGGACTGCTGCCCACCCATGTCGCGGGTGACATCACCGGCGGCGATGACCTGCTCGATGGCCTTGAGGATGTCGTCGTGGGCGGCGCGGTAGCGTGGGTCGGCGCCGTCGTTGCCAAGGAAGTCGAGCATCAGCGCACCCGACCAGATCATCGCGATCGGGTTGGCGATGTTCTTGCCGTAGATGTCCGGTGCCGAGCCGTGCACGGGTTCGAACAGCGACGGGAACTTGCGTTCGGGGTTGAGGTTGGCCGATGGCGCGATGCCGATGGTGCCGGCGCAGGCCGGGCCGAGGTCGGAGAGGATGTCGCCGAACAGGTTCGAAGCCACCACCACGTCAAAGCGGTCCGGCTGCAGCACGAAGCGCGCGCAGAGGATATCGATATGCTGTTTGTCCCAGCTGATTTCCGGATAATTGGCAGCCATCGCAGCGGTGCGCTCGTCCCAGTACGGCATGCTCACGGCCATGCCGTTGGACTTGGTGGCCGAGGTGAGGTGCTTGCGCTCGCGGGTCTGGGCCACGTCGAAGGCGTACTTGAGAATGCGGTCGACGCCGCGACGGGTGAACACCGATTCCTGCAGCACGAACTCGTTTTCGGTGCCTTCGAACATGCGCCCACCCAGCGACGAATATTCGCCCTCGGTATTCTCGCGGATGACCACGAAGTCGATGTCACCTGGTTCACGACCTGCCAGCGGGCAAGGCACGCCAGGGAACAGGCGCACTGGGCGGATGTTCACGTATTGGTCGAAGTCGCGACGGAACTTGAGCAGCGAACCCCACAGCGAGATGTGGTCCGGCACCTTGTCTGGCCAGCCCACAGCACCGAAGTACAGGGCATCGAAGCCCTTGAGCTGTTCGAACCAGTCGTCCGGCATCATCTTGCCGTGGGCCAGGTAATAGTCGCAGCTGGCCCACTCGAAGAACTCGAAGCTGATGTCCAGGCCATGCTTGCGCGCAGCGGCCTCGACTACACGAATGCCTTCAGGCAGTACTTCGTTGCCGATGCCATCGCCGGGGATTGCCGCAATTCTGAAAGTCTTGCTCATGGGGTGCACTCGTTATCCAGGGAACAGGTGCTGGTTATGCTATAAGGGCTTCATCCGGAGATAATCTGGCCAATCATGGATTCTTGGAACACGATACGTGAATAATCTGCCCAGCCTCGACGACCTCAATATCTTCCTTCAGGTGGCCAAGCGCGCCAGCTTTGCCGCCGTCGCGGACGAGCTGGGCATGTCGGCGGCGTACATCAGCAAGCGCATCCGCATGCTTGAGCAAACCCTGGAAGTACGCCTGCTGCACCGTACCACCCGGCGGGTGACGGTGAGCGAGGAGGGTGAGCGGGTGTATCAGTGGGCGCTGCAGATATTCGATGCGGTGCAGCGCATGGGCGATGACATCAGTGCCCAGCACCGTGAGCCGGCCGGGCAATTGCGCATTGCCAGCAGCCTTGGCCTGGGCCGCCGCTTCGTGGCGCCGGCCTTGTCGGAGCTGGCCGAGCGTTACCCGCGCCTGGACATTCGCCTGGACGTGCACGACCGGCTGGTGGACCTGATTGCCGAAGGCGTCGACCTGGACATCCGCGTGGGCAACGCCATTGCGCCCAACCTGATCGCCAAGCCGCTGGCGCGTAACCGCCGGGTACTGTGCGCGGCGCCGGCTTACCTGGCCCGGCGCGGTACGCCCAAGGTGCTGGGCGAACTGGCCAGCCATGACTGCCTGGTGATCAAGGAACGTGATCACCCGTTTGGCGTGTGGCAGTTGATGGGGCCGGACGGTGAGGAAGGCGTGCGGGTAACCGGCGGCTTGTCGACCAACCATGGCGAAGTGGCGCACCAGTGGTGCCTGGACGGGCGCGGGATCTTGCTGCGCTCGTGGTGGGATGTGCACGACAGCCTGCAGGATGGGCGCCTGGTCCAGGTGCTGGAGGACTATCACCAGCCAGCGGATATCTGGGCGGTGTACACCTCACCATTGGCCAGTTCGGCCAAGGTGCGGGTGGCGGTGGACTTTTTCCGGCAGTACTTTGCCGAGCGGTATAGCTTGCCAGAGTAGACACTGGCCCTGACGCGCGCTTTGTATAGGAGCGGCCTTCAGGGTACGGGTACACGCGAAACCGCTTTCACTTCGCGCAACGCCAGGCTGGACTGGATCGAGGCAATCCCCGGCTGCCGGCGCAACACCTCTTCCACAAACCGCCCATAGCTCTCCAGGTCGGTCGCCAGCACGGTCAGCACATAGTCAGCCTCACCGGTTACCTTGTGGCAGGACAGCACCTGCGGCAGCTTCAGAATCACCTGCTCGAACTCGTCCGGCGCATTGGCCGAGTGGTTGCCAAAGCGCACCTGGGCAAATGCCATCACGTCGTACCCCAATTTCCTGCGGTCGAGGTTGGCCTGGTAATCCTTGATGATGCCCAGCTCTTCCAGCTTTTTGCGCCGACGCCAGCAGGGTGTCACGGTCATCGACAGGCGTTCGCCCAGTGCCGCGCTCGAAAGGGTGCCGTCCGCCTGCAACAGGCGCAGCAGCTCGCGATCGGTCTCGTCCAATTCTTCGATAGCAAAAGCTTTGCTCATGGCTTGATGGTCCTGTGAATACTTTGCTAAAGAATCCGGTTTGGCTGAGCATAAAGCAAAGCATTTCCAGCGGTCTCTCGCGAAAATTGGTTACCCGGTAACTCCCTTGAAAAAGGACATTCGCGTGCTGACAGTCTTTAGCAACAACCACCGCTTGCACCATGGCTCGGAACTCAAGGACGGCACGATAACGCCATCGTTTGAAAACCCCCAGCGTGCCGACACCGTGCTGGCCCGGGTGCTCGGCACCGGCCTGGGCGATGTCATCGCCGAGCAGGCGTTCGACCGTGCCTGCTACGTGGCAGCGCACAGCGAACGCTATGTGAGCTTCCTGGAAAACGCCTGGCAGGAATGGGCCGCCACCGGCAAGACCCACGACGCGCTGCCGCTGGTGTGGCCGGTGCGTGACCTGGCCATCGACCGTGAGCCCGGCTTCATCGACGGCAAGCTTGGTTTCTACGCCATGGACGCCGGCGCGCCGATCACCGCTGGCACCTGGGAGGCGGTACGCAGCAGCGCCAACGTTGCCCTGACCGGCATGCAGCGCATCATCGACGGTGCCGACAGTGCCTTCGCCCTGTGCCGCCCGCCTGGGCACCATGCGGCGCGTGAATACATGGGCGGCTATTGCTACCTGAACAACGCTGCCATCGCCGCCGAGCGCTGCCTGAGCCAGGGCGCCAAGCGTGTGGCCGTGCTGGACGTGGACTTCCACCACGGCAACGGCACGCAGAACATCTTCTACGATCGCCCCGATGTGCTGTTTGCCTCCCTGCATGGTGACCCTCACGTGTCCTACCCGTACTTTTCCGGCTACGCCCATGAGCGGGGTGTGGGGGCAGGCGAAGGCTTCAACGTCAACTACCCGCTGGGCAAAGGCACGCGCTGGGCGCAGTACCAGCTGGCCCTGCAGGACGCGCTCAAGCGCATCGTTGCGCATCGGCCCGAATACCTGGTGGTGTCGCTTGGCGTCGACACCTTCGAGGACGACCCGATCAGCCATTTCAAACTCACCAGTGAAGACTTCCTGCGCATGGGCGCCGAGATCGCCAGTGCTGGCATCCCGACCCTGTTCGTGATGGAAGGCGGCTACATGGTCGATGAGATCGGCATCAACGCGGTGAACACCCTGCAAGGCTTCGAAAGCGCGCGGTAAGCCCCGCGACAAGCCGTGGCTACGCTGGCCACGGCACAGCACGACTAGCCAGACCAACAATAACAAGAGGTCGCCCATGCAAGACATGTCCGCAAGCCTTGAGCAAAGCAAACCGGCAGAGCCCGCCCGTGACGGGCACCTGCAACGCACGCTGGAAAACCGCCACATCCAGCTGATTTCCATCGGAGGCGCCATCGGCACCGGCCTGTTCATGGGCTCGGGCAAGGTGATCGCGCTGTCCGGCACCTCGATCCTTCTGGTCTACGCCATCCTCGGGTTCTTCGTCTTCTTCGTGATGCGCGCCATGGGCGAGCTGCTGTTGTCCGACCTGCGCTTCAAGTCGTTCGCCGACATCGTTGCCCATTACCTGGGCCCGCGCGCCGGCTTTGTGCTGAGCTGGTCGTACTGGCTGAGCTGGAGCGTGGCGGTGGTCGGCGACGTGGTCGTGGTGGCGGGGTTCTTTCAGTATTGGTACCCCGATGCACCGGCCTGGCTACCCGCGTTCTTCACCCTGTTCGTGCTGCTGGGGTTGAACCTGCTGGCGGTGCGCATATTCGGCGAGGTGGAGTTCTGGTTCGGTATCATCAAGATCGTCGCCATCGTGCTGTTGATCATCACGGCGGCGGTGATGATCGCTACCTCTTATACCTCGCCCAATGGTGTGGTCGCCTCGCTGTCCAACGTGGTCGCGCCGGGTGCGGTGCTGCCCCATGGCATCAGCGGTTTCTTTGCCGGGTTCCAGATTGCCGTGTTTTCTTTCGCCGGTACCGAACTGATCGGCACCACCGCCGCCGAGGCCAAGAACCCGCATCGCTCGCTGCCCAAGGCGATCAACACCATCCCGCTGCGCATCCTGCTGTTCTACATCCTGGCGCTGGTGTGCATCATCAGCGTGGTGTCGTGGGCCGAAGTGCCGGCCAACCGCAGCCCCTTCGTCGAACTGTTCCTGCTGGCGGGTTTTCCGGCGGCGGCGGGCATGATCAATTTCGTGGTGCTGACGTCAGCTGCGTCATCGGCCAACAGTGGGGTGTACTCGGGTTGCCGGATGTTGTTCGGCCTGGCCGAGCGGCGTAACGCACCGGCCCTGTTCGCCAGGCTTTCGGCACTGAGCGTGCCGGTGTACAGCCTGGTGTTTTCCGGGGTGTGCATGTTGATCGGGTTGAGCTTGCTGTTCATCATTCCCGAGGTGATGACCGTGTTCACGCTGATCTCGACGGTGTCGGCGATTTTGGTGATCTTCACCTGGTCGATGATCCTTGCTGCGTACCTGGCTTATCGCAGACGCAACCCAGCTGCGCACGACGCCTCGCTGTTCAAGTTGCCGGGCGGGGTGCCGATGGCAGTCACGACCTTGGGCTTTCTCGGCTTTGTGCTGGTGCTGCTGGCGCTGCAGCCGGATACCCGGTTGGCGCTATGCGTGATGCCGTTGTGGTTCGTGTTTTTGCTGGTGGCTTACCATCGTCGCCGTGAGCACAATTAATGAGCCGACAGTGGCGTGACCGTCCAGTGGTTGATTTAGAGAAGTTTCCTACAGGTTTTTAGGAAGCCCACTGAGCCTCCGGCAAGCGATTCCTCGTTAGGGTTCAGGGACCATCAGGGTCCCTTTCTACGCGAGGTCGCTTATGCCCCTTAGCCAACGTATCGCCATTGCGGTAGCCGAAGCCGGGCTGCCGCACGACCAGTGCATGTCCTGCGAGCGGCAAGGCCTGCCGATTCTGCCACTGCGCCGCGCCTTAGTGCCGGATGCACGTCCTGGTTGTGTCACCACTGTTGCCGGCAGCCTACATGTTTCGACGAAAATGGGCCTGCGCACCTTGCGCATGGGCTACCTGTACGTGCTGCTGGACCAACAGGTCTGGCATGCCTACGAAGTCAGCGAGCAGGGCCACCTGCGCCGCTTCAACCCCTATGAACCTTCCGACGGCCTGCCCGCACCACTCCCCGAAAAGTGCGTGAATGAAAACCACGACATTCCCTCATCTTTCCTGAACATCGATACCGACCGCTATGGCAGCGCCTGGCTGGCCTTTTCGAGCGACCCTTGGCCGGTGAGCGTGCTGAATGCCTACAAACGCGGCACGGCACCTGCGCATCGCTTTGAGGGTTTGGACCTGACTCAGGCGCGCAACAACCCCGAATTGCTGGGCTTCGCCATGACGCCTGACAACCTGCAAATCGACAAGGAGGTGTTCGAGTACGCGCAGCACGGGTGTTCGCCGTTCGACAGTGCGCATGGCTTTCACACCCGCTGGCTGCGCCGGTTTGCACTGAAGGGGTACCTGGTCAACGCGATGAACCGGCACAAGCTGGAGAGCGGTGTGCTGGCGGTGGTGCTCGACGACACCGTTGGCTTGATTCAGGAGTACAACCATCAACGACTGAACTGGGTGGTGAAGCGTCAAGTCTGGCGCGAAGAGCCCATGCGGGCGTATCAACTGCAGACTTCACAAATTCTGCAGAACATTCGCGCGACGCACCGGCAGTGGGCGGCACAGAAAATACCGTCGTTGGAGCCAATGACCGGCGACGGGCCTCCGGTGTTCGTGGATCCGGCAGTAGAGCGTCAGCGCCTGGTCGAGCGTGCGCAGCTGGAAAGTGACGAGCGGCTTGAAGAGCGCTACCACGAACCGCAACGGGCGGCGTTCCAGGCCGAGTACGACCAGCAGGAAGCCGAGTTCC
>NZ_BCBQ01000139.1:0-10553 GCF_001320885.1 Pseudomonas sp. NBRC 111140 | reverse complement strand
ATGCCAATGGCGACCAGCTCAAGCTCGGCATGTACCGCCGTGACAACGGCGAGCTGATCGGCATGGTCCAGCTGTTCAACATCGATGACGTATCGCGCCGTGGCGAAATCGGCTATTGCCTGGCCAGCGCGGTGCAGGGCAGGGGCTACATGGACGAAGCATTGACTTGCTTCATCGACTACCTTGCCCACACCCTGCACATGCGCCGCCTTGAAGGCGAAATCGACCCGCGCAACCAGGGCTCGGCCCGCACCCTGGAGCGCCAGGGCTTCGTGCTCGAAGGCACCCTGCGGGCGCGCTGGTGCGTGGCCGGCGAGCTGTCCGATTCGGGAATCTACGGGTTGTTGCTTGAACCACCTGTTGCATAGTCTTACGGCGAATAGCTACTATTCGGGAACAATTCTCACTTGTGTCCCGGTGCCCCATGCCCGTAGCCGACTCACCGAGCCCGTACCCGCTCGAACAACTGTACAGCGAGCACCACGGCTGGCTGTTCAGCTGGCTGCGGCGCAAGCTGCGCTGTTCGCATAGCGCAGCCGACCTTGCCCAGGACACCTTCGTGCGTATCCTGGCCTCGCGCGATGCCCTGCTGGGCATGCGCGAGCCTCGCGCCTACCTCAGTACCACCGCGCGCCGCCTGCTGATTGACCAGGCCCGTCGGCGGCAGATCGAAGAGGCCTACCTCAGCGAGCTGGCCCTGACTGCCGAGTTGCTGGAAGGGCATCAGTCCCCCGAAAACATCCTCATCATGCTCGAGGCGCTGGAACAGATCGCCTTCCTGCTTGAAGGCCTGCATGTAAACGCACGCGAAGCATTCGTGGGTTACTACCTGGACGAGCTGACCCAGCCACAGATCGCGCAGCGCCTGCAGATTTCCCCGCGTATGGTGCGCAAGTACCTGGCCCAAGCCCTGATTCATTGCCACCGCACGCTGGACATTGCCGCACCGTGAACCCGTCCCGTATCGAGCAGGAGGCCGCCGAGTGGGCCCTGTGCCTGGGGGAGGGCGAACTGGGTGCCACCGAGGCGCGTGAGTTCGAGGCCTGGCTGCAGGCCGACCCGCGCCACGGTGCGACCTTGCGGCGCATGCAAGGGGTGATCAGCCAGATGCATGCCCTGCGCCAGCAACGCGGGCCGGTTGGCGCAGGGTTACGCGCCGGCATGCAGCCCTCGGCGCCACGCTCGGTGGCGCGGCGCACCTTGCTCGGCCTGGTGCTGGCGGGTTCGTTGCTGGGCACCTTGCCGCTTGCCGGTGTGTCGCCACGAGACTGGCTAGCCGACCTGCACACCGCGCCGGCCGAGTGGCACAGTCAAACCCTGAGCGATGGCTCGCAACTGACTTTGGCGGGCAATTCCGCCGTGGATGTCGAGTTCAGTGCTGGCGAGCGGCGTATCCGCCTGCTGCACGGCCAGGTACTGGTGGATGTCAGCCATGACCCGGCGCGGCCGTTCGTGGTGCAAACCGACGAGGGCAGCTTCAAGGCCTTGGGTACTCGCTTCGTGGTCGGCCAAGGGCGCGAACGCAGCGAGCTGACCATGCTCGAATCCCGTGTCGAGGCGCGCAGTGCCGTGTCCGGCGATCAACTGGTCGCGGGGCGCGGTGAGCGGGCCTGGGTGGCACGCGACGGGCTTGGCCCGCTGCCGGCTATCGATCCGGCACGTGTGGACCAAGCCTGGCAGCGTCACCAATTGGTGGCCGAAGGCGTGCCGCTCGATCAGGTGTTGGACGCGTTGTCGCAGCAAAGGCGCGGCGTGCTGCGCTTCGACCGCCAGGCAATGCAGGCCATCAAGGTATCGGCGGTACTGCCGCTGGATGACAGCGAACGCGCCCTGAGACTGCTGGCCGAAGCGCTGCCGATTCGCATCGGTGGTTTTGGTCGCTGGTGGACCACGGTCGAGCCAGCGCCGCGAGAAAATTGATCAAGGTGGTTCCGCTTCTGTGCGCTGGCCCGTCAAACAAGAGGCCAACCGATCAAGAACAAGGAGCCGATCCACCATGCGCCGATTTCCTGGCCACCCCGTCCTCAGCCCGCTAGCCCTGGCCTTGCGCCTGTCCTGCGCCGGGCTGGTCTTCTCCGTTGCGGCCTTGCCGGCCGTGGCCGAGGAGGCCGCCCGCCGTAGCTTCGATGTGCCTGCCGGCAACCTGGCCGAGGCCCTTGGCAGCTATGCCCAGCAAGCCGCCGTGTCGCTGGCCTTCACCCCCGAAGCGCTGGCCGGTTTGCAAAGCAGTGGCCTGCATGGCCTGTATTCGGTGGACAGCGGTTTTGCCGTGCTGCTGGCTGGCAGCGGCTACCGGGTGGCACGCAGCGACAACGGCTACCGGCTGGTGGCAGAGCCGCTGGTGGCCGTGAGTGGTGACGCGCTGGAACTGGGCGTGACCACCGTGGCCGGGCAGGGCATGGGCGAGAGTACCGAGAACACCGGCTCGTATGCGCCAGGCTTGATCAGCGTCGGCTCCAAGAGCCCCACCAGCCTGCGCCAGACGCCGCAATCGGTGTCGACGGTGACCCGCCAACTGATCGAAGACCAGCAACTGACCGACATCAACCAGGCGATGAAAGTAACGCCGGGCATCGTCACCCAGAGCACCACCTTCCGTACCCAGGACTTCCTTTCACGCGGCTTCAGCATCCAGAACCTGCAGATCGACGGCGCTGCGCCGCAGGCGTTGGGCACCGCCATGGGCTCGTTCTACTCGTCGAACATCTTCGAGTTGGCCGAGTTCGACCACATCGAAGTGCTGCGAGGTACCGCTGCACTGTATGGCGGCTCGGGTGACCCGGGCGGCATCATCAACATGGTGCGCAAGCGGCCCACCGCCTACAACCAGCTCAAGCTGACCCTGTCGGCCGGCAGTTGGGACAACTATCGCCAGGAGTTCGACCTGTCCGGCCCGCTGGGCTGGGATGGCCGCCTACGTGGGCGCTTGGTGATGTCCAATACCGACCGACAGTACTTCACCGACAACCGCGCCACCGAGCGGCCGCTGGTGTATGGCGTGCTTGAGGCGGACGTTACCGACGACACCATGCTTACCTTCGGCGCCCGTTACAACAAGTCCCACGAAACCGGCAGCAACAGCGCGGTGCCGCGCTATAGCAACGGTGCTGATCTGAACCTGCCGCGGCACACTGGCCTGACCAAGAACTGGGCCTACCTGGATGCCACCGCGCGCGAGTACTTCGCCAAGGTAGACCACCGCTTCAACGACGATTGGAAGCTCAATCTCAGTTACACCAACACTTGGGACCTCGGGCTGTTCAAGACCGCCACCACCCTGAACGCGGTGGACCCGGTGACCAATACCGGCGCGACCTGGTACGGCACGTCGACCCGCCAGGAGAACGAGCAGCACCTGTACGACGCTAACGTGTCCGGGCACTTCCAGGCCTTTGGCCTGGACCACGAAGTGGTTTTCGGGGCCGACTACCAGAAGATCGACAGCCGTTGGCTGGGCACCGCCCCCTACGCTGCATCGGGCTCGCCGGCCAACGTATTCGACCCCGACAGCTCGGCATTCGACGACCCGGGCAACGGGCGTGACTACAAGCGTGACTACAGCCCCAATTCGCAACGCCAGTATGGTTTGTATGGCAGCCTGCGCCTGCAGCTGGCCGAGCCGCTGCACCTGATCGTCGGGGCGCGTGCCCAGCGCTTCCACTTCTGGCAGACCTACACCAATGCCTTGACCACTAATGTGTCCAGGACCAGCCCCGAGCAGCGCATTGGCACCAAGGTCACGCCGTTCGGTGGCCTGGTGTACGACCTGGACGATCAATGGTCGGCCTATGCCAGCTATTCGGAGATCTACCGGCCGCAGTCCAGCAAGATCAGCGGCCCCGCCGAAACCGGTACGGCGCTTGAGCCTATGACCGGAAAAACCTACGAGACCGGCCTAAAGGGCGAGTTGTTCAATGGTGCGCTCAATGCCAGCGTGGCGCTGTACTACACCACCCGCGAAAACGAAGCGGTCCAGGACCCGAACTTCCCGGCGAGTTTCGCCGGCTTCTCCGGTAGCTGCTGCTATGTGCCCAACGGCAAGGTCGTGAGCAAGGGCATCGACATGGAGCTGTCCGGCGAGCTGTTGCCTGACTGGATGCTGGTGGGTGGCTACACCTTCAACCTCAACCGTAACCGCAGCTCCGACGCCCCGCTGAGCACGGTAATGCCCAAGCACCTGTTCAAGCTGTACACCACTTACCGCCTACCGGGCATCTTCAGCGACTTCAAAGTGGGTGGAGGTGTGCAGGTGCAAAGCGCTACCTACGCCACTGGTGAAGTCAACCGCTACGACAGCAGCGGCAAGCTGGTGCAACAGAATGTGCCCTTCGATTTCGACCAGAGCGGCTACGCCATCTGGAACGCCCTGGTCGAATACCGTGTCGACGACCATTGGAACGTCACGCTCAACGGCAACAACCTGTTCGACAAGAAGTACTACGAAACCGTGGGTACCTCGACCTACGGCAACTACTATGGCGAGCCACGCAACTTCATGGTGACCCTGCGCGGCACTTATTGAAGGTTTGGAAGCGGGGCAGGGCCTGAGTTAAGGTCGTAGCCTGTCCCGCTTCCCCAGGTATGTCCCTTGCCCGTTTTCTACTTGAGCATCAGCCTGCTGCTGTATCTGCTCGCCCTGTTTTTCGATGGCGCGCTGCTGAGCGGCGAGCGCCACATGCCGGCCTTGCAGATGCTGCTGTACGGGCCATGGGGCATGCCCTTCGGTTTGTACCAATGGTTCGCCAACCCGCTGCTGGCCCTGGCGGTTCTTGCCCACCGACGGTTCCGCAGGCTGGCCTTGCTGGCAGGGCTGGCTGCTGTCTACCTGGCCGCCAGCAGTTTCGGAATTGACCGCTTGCCGGACAACCAGAGCTACGCGTTTCATGAGCGGGTCGGCTTTGGCGCCGGTTTCTACCTGTGGCTGGCGGCAATGGGGGTGTTCTGCCTGGGCCAGGCCTGGCATTGCTGGAAGGCGCGCAGCGCCGACGACATGCCGGGCTGGAATTGGCTCGATGTGGCGTTGATTGCGGCGCTGGCCGTTGCGCTCTACTGGGCAACGCAGATACCGTCGCTGCGCTTCGAGCCGGGCAAGGTGTTGATGCCGCCAGAACAGCCGCAGTCGCTTTGATTCCCACAAGGAGGGTTAGCATGATCAAGCATTACCTGGCAGGCCTGGCACTGGCCTGCGTGCTGCCGCTGGCCGTGGCAGAAGATTATACGGCGGCCTACGGGCAATGCATGGACAAGGCTTCCAGCACGGTGGCCATGAGCGCGTGCATCAACGCTGAAACGCAAGTACAGGACCAGCGCCTGAACCGGGTGTACAAGCAATTGATGGGCAAGCTGGAGGCCGGGCAGCAGAAGAACCTGCGGGAGGTACAACGCAAGTGGATGGCCTACCGCGATGGCAATTGCCAGTTCCATGTGCAGGCCAGTGGTGGGACCCTGGCGCAGCTCGAAGGCGGTACCTGCGTGATGAGCATGACCCGCGACCGGGCTGCGGAGCTGGAACGGGTGCTCAGCCCAGGGCAATGAGGTGGCCTGCACCGGCCTCTTCGCGGGTAGGGTGCAGTTCTCAAGTGCAGCGCGGTCCCTGTGGGAGCGGGTTTACCCGCGAAGCAGGCGACGCGGTTGATGAGTTCGGCTCTACCGGTGTTAATGGTGAGGTTGTCGCCGCGCCCGTGCCTTCAGGTACTCGCGCACTTCCACTGCATCCCCGGCAAACTCGATGCGCTCGGCCTTCGCCGCACGCTGGTAGGCATACATCGGGTCGTAGTACTCGTTCAGCAAACCTTCGATCCAGCCCCGGTGCAGGTCCACTGCACCGCTGCGCTGCTGTTCTTCCAAGGCCAGGCGCAGGATCTCCGACAGCCGCTGATAACGTTCGCCACCCAAGCGCTTGTAGATGTTGGCCATGCTTTGCAGCATACGCTCGGCGAACAAGCGGCGGCCATCTTCCTCGCCATGCACGGCGATAAACTCGGCACTCAGGTTGACCACGTAGTCGCGCAAGATGCGCTCAACGCGGTTGGCAAAGCTGTCCTCAAGCCACACCAGCGAGTATTGCTGCATGCCTTGGTACAACTCCAGCGGCACAGTGCAACTGCCGACGATGCGGCCTTCATCTTCCAGCACGAACTGCTCGCAGCCGCGGGCGCGTTTTTTCAGTACATCGATGGCCAGCTGGTTTTCGAAATCGATCTGCGCCGGCTGCGCAGTGGCGCGCTTGCCGAAGCTGGAACCGCGATGGTTGGCGTGGCCCTCCAAGTCGAGCACGTTGTCCAGCTGGTGCAATACATCGGTCTTGCCGGTACCCGTCAGGCCGCCCAGCAATACGAAATCGCATTGCGCCACTGCCTGTTGGGTGGTCTCCAGCAAGAAGGTGCGCATGGCCTTGTAGCCACCTTTGACACGGGGGTACTGAATGCCCGCCTCATCGCGTAGCCAACCTTGCACGATCTGCGATCGCAGGCCACCACGGAAACAGTACAGGTAACCTTGCGGGTTGGCCTGGGTGAACGCCACCCAGGCGTCCATGCGTGCCTGTTTGGTGGTGCCACTGACCAGCTGGTGGCCAAGGGCGATGGCGGCGGCCTGGCCCTGCTGTTTGTAGCAGGTGCCGACCTTTTGCCGCTCCTGGTCGTTCATCAGCGGCAGGTTGACGACACCGGGGAAGGCGCCCTTGGCGAATTCGACGGGGGCACGCATGTCCATCATCGGCACGTCGTCGAGGAATAGCTGACGGAAGTCGGTGCAGTCGGGGCGCATCAGATCACCTCGACCGCGTGGCTCTGTCGTTCGACCAGCTTGCCGATCGGCGACAACTGCAGGCCCAGTTCGGCGGCCACGGCAAGGAACTCGGCTTCGCCCTCCGGGGTAACGGCCACCAACAGGCCACCGCTGGTTTGCGGGTCGCACAGCAGGTGCTTCTGCTCGTCGCTGAGGGCGCCGATCTTGTGCCCGTAACTGTCGTAATTGCGCAGGGTTCCGCCGGGGATGCAGCCTTCGGCCAAGTAGTGCTCGACGCTGGGTAGACGCGGCACGGCGGTGTAGTCCAGGTGTGCGGTGAGGCCACTGCCTTCGGCCAGTTCCACCAGGTGGCCGAGCAGGCCGAAACCGGTGACGTCGGTCATGGCCTTGACCCCGTCGAGCTTGCCGAAGCGGCTGCCGGGGGTGTTGAGGGTGCACATCCAGTCGCGGGCCAGGCCCTGGTCCTGCGCGCGCAGCTTGGCCTTTTTCTCGGCGGTGGTGAGGATGCCGATGCCCAGCGGTTTGGTCAGGTACAGCTGGCAGCCGGCGCTGGCGGTGTCGTTGCGCTTGAGATGGCGCTTGCTGACCACACCGGTGACGGCCAGGCCGAAGATGGGCTCAGGGGCGTCGATGGAGTGGCCGCCGGCCAGCGGGATACCGGCTTCGGCACATACCGCTCGGCCGCCGCGGATCACTTCGCGCGCCACTTCCGGTGGCAGCACGTTGACCGGCCAGCCAAGGATGGCGATGGCCATCAACGGGTCGCCGCCCATGGCGTAGATGTCGCTGATGGCGTTGGTGGCGGCGATGCGGCCGAAGTCGTACGGGTCATCGACGATCGGCATGAAGAAGTCGGTGGTCGAGACCACGCCGCGCTCGTCGTCCAGCGCGTACACGGCCGCGTCGTCGCGCGAGGCGTTGCCAACCCACAGGTTCGGGTCCAGGGCCTGGGCACCGCTTTCGGCGAGGATCACGTCCAGCACCTTGGGGGAGATCTTGCAGCCACAGCCGGCACCGTGGCTGTACTGGGTCAGGCGAATCGGCTCGCTCATACGTACCTCAGCAGGTCAAATTGTTGCGCGATTGTAGCAAAGCTGGCCTTTGGGCCTTTGCCTCTTATAATTCCCACTGTCGGCGGACTTGTCGGCGGATTTGTTGGCATCGTCCCGTTATTGAACCGGAGAACACCCATGCTCAAACGCCCCCTGGCGCTCGCCGCCGGCCTTGTGTTGTCTTGCTGCGCCGTTGTCGTTCAGGCCGCTGAAACCTTGCGGGTCAGCGCCATACCCGACGAAGCACCGACCGAACTGCAGCGCAAGTTCAAGCCCTTGGGCGAATACCTGGCCAAGCAGTTGGGCATGGACGTGAAGTTCGTACCGGTGGCCGATTACCCGGCGGTGGTCGAGTCGCTGGCCGCGGACCGCCTCGACCTGGCCTGGCTGGGCGGCTTCACGTTCGTCCAGGTGCACTTGAAGGACCCAACCGCCACACCGCTGGTGCAGCGTGAACAGGACGCGCAGTTCACCTCCAAGTTCATCACTGCCAACCCCGACGTGAAAAGCCTGGCGGACCTTAAGGGCAAGTCGTTTGCTTTTGGTTCCATTTCGTCCACGTCGGGCAGCCTGATGCCGCGTTACTTCATGCTCAAGCAAGACAACATCAAGCCTGAAGAGTACTTCAGCCGCGTTGCCTATTCCGGCGCCCATGACGCCACCGTGGCCTGGGTACAGGCTGGCAAGGTCGATGGTGGCGTGCTCAACGCCAGTGTGTGGCAGAAGCTGGTGGATGCAGGCAAGGTCGATACCAGCAAGGTGAAAGTGTTCGCCACCACCCCGACCTACTTCGACTACAACTGGACCGTGCGCGGCAACATGGACCCGGCGTTGAAAGAGAAGATCAAGCAAGCCTTCCTTGGCCTTGACCCGGCCAACCCGGAGCACAAGGCGATCCTCGACCTGCAGGCCGCCAGCCGCTTCATCGAAACCAAGCCTGAGAACTACGTGGGCACCGAACAAGCCGCACGCGAGGCCGGCCTGCTCAAGTGACCGCTTCGAACGTGGCAATCCATCTGCACGCTGCCAGCCTGCGCCATGGCCAGGTACGTGCGCTTGAAACGATCAGCCTGCGCATCGGGCAGGGTGAACGCATCGCCATCATCGGGCCGTCGGGGGCGGGCAAGTCCAGCTTGCTGCATGTGATGGCCACGGCCATCCAGCCCAGCGGCGGGCGCCTGGAACTGCTCGGTGAGCAGCCTTGGGCGTTGTCGGCAAGGGCTCGTCAGCGCCTGCGCGCGCGGGTTGGCCTGGTGCATCAGGCGCCGCCTTTGCCGCCGCGTCAGCGGGTGGTGACAGCGGTGTTGGCTGGCCGCCTGGGGCAGTGGGGTGTGCTGCGCGGTTTGCTTAACCTGCTATACCCCAGCGATGTGCCGGGTGCGCGCCAGGTGTTGGCCGAGCTGGGCCTGGCCGACAAGCTGTTCGTGCAGTGTGGGCAATTGTCGGGTGGCCAGTTGCAACGGGTGGGCATTGCCCGCGCGTTGTATCAGCGGCCGCAGGTGTTGTTGACCGACGAGCCGGTGTCGGCCATGGACCCGGTGCTGGCCGATCACAGCCTGGCCTTGCTCAATCGCCATGCCCAGGCTAACGGCGTGACCCTGGTGGCAAGCCTGCATGCCGTCGAGTTGGCGCTGGCGCATTTCCCGCGGGTGATCGGTATTCGTGAAGGTCAGGTGGTATTCGACTGCCCGGCCCAAGCGGTTACCGAGCACATGCTCGATGCACTGTACGCCAACGAACAACTGGCTTCGCCACCAACCCAGGGGCCTACCCTGACCGTGCAGATCCCGAGATGTTGAGGGCCGACGCCCGCGACCCGGCATCGTTGCCACGGTTGCTGCTGGCCTTGCTGGCCGTGGCGGTGCTATGGCCGGGTATCCAGTTGAGCGAACTGAACCCTTGGGTGCTGTTGCAGGCGGACAACCGTCAGCAGATCGCCAGTTTCACTAGCGCCTTCTGGCCGCCGGCACATGATGCTGATTTTATCGCGCTGTTGTATGAAGCCACGCTGCAGACCCTGGCCGTGGCCACCGCGGGCATGGCGTTGGCGTTGCTGCTTGCAGTCCCGACAGGGCTGCTGGCCAGCCGCGCCTTGTCGTTGCGCGCCGCCTCTCGTGGAGGTCGCGCTGGGTTGTGGTCGCGGCTGCTGCGCCTGCCGGTGCGCGGGTTGTTGATTTTCCTGCGTAGCGTGCCGGAAATTGTCTGGGCGCTGTTGTTCGTACGGGCCGTGGGGCTGGGGCCGACGGCGGGTGTTCTGGCGATCGCCATCACCTATAGCGGCATGCTCGGCAAGGTTTACGCCGAGATTTTCGAATCGGTGGACCAGCGTCCGGCCCACGCGTTGTTGCAGGCGGGCAGTGGCCGGCTGGCGGCGTTTCTATACGGCATCCTGCCCAATGCCGCTTCCGAAGTTGTGTCGTACACCGTGTATCGCTGGGAATGCGCGGTGCGGGCTTCGGTGGTGATGGGCTTTGTCGGCGCTGGCGGCCTGGGGCAGCAGATCGACCTGTCGATGCGCATGTTCGCGGGTGCGGAGGTAGCCAGCATGCTGCTGACGTTCCTGCTGTTGGTGATTCTGGCCGACCTGCTGAGCCGCCTGTTGCGCTGGAGGCTGGCATGAACCGGGTGATCAACCTGTTGCTGCTGGCTGCAATCGTGGCGTCGGTGGTGGCTTCGTTCACTTACCTGGAGCTGGACCTGCAAGCCCTGGTCGGCAACGGCGGGCTGGGGCAGATGGGCGAATACGCCGGG
>NZ_BCBQ01000138.1:0-11229 GCF_001320885.1 Pseudomonas sp. NBRC 111140 | reverse complement strand
GGCGTGCCGCACCGTCATGGGCACCGAGGTGTTCGAAGCTTGGGGTTGGCGGGTGCCGTTCCTGTTGTCGATCTTGCTGCTGGCGATTTCGGTGTACATCCGCATGCAGCTCAACGAGTCGCCGGTGTTCATGAAGATGAAGGCCGAAGGCAAGGCGTCCAAGGCACCGCTGACCGAGTCGTTCGCCCGCTGGGACAACCTCAAGGTGGTGATCATGTCGCTGCTGGGCGGTACCGCAGGGCAGGCGGTGGTGTGGTACACCGGGCAGTTCTATGCGCTGTTCTTCCTGTTGCAGATGCTCAAGATCGAGCCGCAGACCGCCAACCTGCTGATTGCCGGCTCGCTGCTGATCGGCACGCCGTTCTTCATCTTTTTCGGTAGCTTGTCTGACCGCATTGGCCGCAAGAAGATCATCATGGCCGGCTGCATCATCGCCGCGCTGACCTATTTCCCGATCTTCAAGGCGTTGACCGAGTACGGCAACCCGGATGTGTTCGTTGCCCAGGAGCAGAACCCGGTCGTGGTGGTGGCCGACCCTGGCCAGTGCGCATTCCAGTTCGACCCGGTGGGCAAGGCCAAATTCACCAGCTCCTGCGACATTGCCAAGAGCCTGCTGGCCAAGCGCGCCATTCCCTATACCAACCAGGCGGCCGAGCCTGGCAGTGTGGCGCAGATCCGCATTGGTGAGCGGGTACTGCCCAGCTTTGAAGGCAGCAGCATGGCCGCCGCGGACTTCAAAGTGCAGAGCGAGGCCTTTACCGCCACCTTGAGTGGTGCGTTGAAAGAGGCCGGCTACCCGGAAAAGGCCGACCCGGCGAAGATCCACTACCCGATGGTGCTGTTGCTGCTGACCCTCCTGGTGATCTACGTGACCATGGTCTACGGCCCGATCGCCGCCTGGCTGGTGGAGCTGTTCCCGGCGCGTATCCGCTACACCTCGATGTCGCTGCCTTACCACATCGGTAATGGCTGGTTCGGCGGTTTTCTGCCGACGGTCGCGTTTGCCATGGTGGCGGCGACCGGGGATATCTATTACGGCTTGTGGTACCCGATCGTGATTGCGGTGATGACGGCGGTGCTGGGGATCCTCTTCCTGCCGGAAACCAAGGACCGTGATATCAACCACACCTGATTAATGAAGTTGCCTGTAAGTGTCTCTTCGCGGGTTAACCCGCGAAGAGACCCGCAGAGGCTATCAATCGAAATAGCCACGCAGGCCAAAGGCATATCCTGTATCCACCTCCGTCGCCTCACCCCGGCTCCAGCGCTTCTTCAACACGAACTCGAACGCCGGCTCGTACAAGCCTTCGCGCACCAGCGCCCCGGCCAGCACCTCCACGTCGTACCAGCCATTGTCCAGCTCGATGATCGGCCGTCCCGGTACCTGGTAGCGGGCCATCAGGTCACCCAGAGTCTTGGGTGTGAAGTGCTGCAGGATGCGCCAGGTATAGAGCATCACAGCACCGTGCTCGACGCGCAGCACATAGCCATTGCGCCGATGTTTCAGGCGGCTGCCGGCTTCGCGCAGGGCCGGTGTGTAGCCATCAAGGGTGAACAGGATGCGATAGGGCAGGTTGTCGACCCCGGCCAGCGGCAGCACGATGCCTTCGCGCACCGCTTTGTCGCCGCTGTCGTCGTGAGTGAAGGCGTAGGCCAGGTCGTCCGGTAGCTCGTGCTCCTGCTTGAAGCGCTCTAGCAACTGGATATCGCCAAGCAGGAAGTAATCGACCAGGTCGTTGAGGACTTCGCGGAATTCGTGGCGCATCTGTTTTCCTTATTGGTGCGCTTAGGTTGGGGGCTTTCAGTGTTTCTGGGCGATCTGGATCAAGTTGCCACAGGTGTCATCGAACACGGCCACCGTGACGGGGCCCATGTTGGTGGGTGGTTGGGTAAACTGCACGCCCGCCGCGCACAGCCGGGTGTATTCGGCCTGGATGTCACGTACGCCGAACGAGGTGGCGGGAATACCGTCCTGCTTGAGCGCGGCCTTGTAGGTTTTGGCGGCCGGGTGCGCGTCGGGTTCCAGCAGCAGCTCGACGCCATTGGGGTCATTGGGCGAAGTCAGGGTCAACCAGCGGTGCCGGCCCATGGGGATGTCGTGCCTGGGCTCGAAACCGAGTACGTAGTGGTAGAAGGCCAGAGCCTTGGCCTGGTCGTCGACGAGAATGCTGGTGACCACGATCTTCATAGGCGTACACCGTGTTCCTGATGCCGTTGGGTATCAGTAAAGACGTTTGGGGGTATTTAACCAGTTCGCTGTGGGCCTGCCGTGAGGGTGTTTCCAAATGGGTTGGTGCAGACGCCAGCATTTAAGTTGTTCGGGCAACACAATTCAAACCAGGAGTGAACACCATGCAAGAAGAACCCATGGATCAACTGCCCGATACCTCTGAAGTGTCGCTAGAGGACAATGCTCAACAACCGGAAAGCCTTTCCAGGCGCCAGCGGAGTGTCACCACTTCCGTGGGATTGCAATGCGAGGCAGGCTACAAGATGGTAGGTGACGACTGCGTGATGATAGCGTCGTTCGAGTGAACCGACGTTGAGGGGTGCAGGGCACCCCCCCACACACAAAAACCTGCTCAAGCCATAGGTAAATCCTTCATCACCCAGCCCCCACTTTGCGTTCGCGAGAGGTAAAGTGTCAGGCATGATCCCAGCGCCGACAGGCGTCAATGAGGTGCCCGTGGCTGCTTATACCCTGCGACAACTCAAGTACTTCGTTACCACCGTGGAGGCTGGCAGCGTTGCCGAGGCCTCGCGCCAGCTGTACATCGCCCAGCCGTCCATTTCCACCGCCATCAAGAGCCTGGAAGAAAGCTTCGGCGTGCAACTGTTCATCCGCCACCACGCCCAAGGCGTGTCGCTGACGCCCAGCGGCAAGCGCTTCTACGCCAAGACCCGAGCGCTGCTGCAGATGGCCCACGAGTTCGAGCAGAACGCCCTGGCCGACAACGACACCGTGGCCGGGCAGATCGATATCGGCTGTTTCGAAACCGTGGCACCGTTGTACCTGCCTCGTTTGATCGCCGGCTTTCGTCAACGCTACCCTGGCGTGGATATCCGCCTGCGCGACGGCGAGCAGCAGGACCTGATCCAGGGCCTGACCGCCGGTACCTTCGACCTGGCGTTTCTCTATGACCACGACCTGGATGGCACCATCGAGGCCGAGCCGTTGATGCCACCGCAAAAGCCTTATGTGCTGCTGCCGGAAAACCACCGCTTTGCCGGCCAGGCCCAGGTGTCGCTGCGCGACCTGTGCCCGGAGCCGATGATCTTGCTGGACGTGGCCCCCAGCCGCACCTATTTCGTCAGCCTGTTCAACGAAATGGGGCTGACGCCAAACATCGTCTTCAGCTCGCCGTCGATCGAGATGGTGCGCGGCATGGTCGGGCAGGGCTTTGGTTTTTCGTTGCTGGTCACACGGCCGCACACGGAGTACACCTACGACGGGCAGCGCTTGGCAATGCTGGACATTACCGAGCCAGTGGCGCTTTCTGGGCTGGCTGCGGCGTGGTTGAAGCGCGTGCAGCTGACCAAGCCTGCGCAGTTGTTCGTGGAGTTTTGTCGGGAAGAACTGGCGAAGTTCTGAAGCTGAGCACGCCATGCCTCACCGGCAGGGGCATGGCGTGCCGGTTGCTCAGGGGTTGACCTGATAGCCGCGCCCCTGCAGGCAGCCGCTGTAGGCGCTGGCATGGGCCTGGGTTTTTGCCTGGTCCTGGCTGCGCCTGTCCTGACGCCGGTCCTGACGCTGGCGCATGCCTCCGACCGCGGCACCGGCGGCGGCCACTTCGCCGGCACGGTTCTGCCGGTACTGCTGCTTGGCGTCGTCACCTACTCGGTCATACAGCTCGTCGTGCTGGTTGCCGCGTACCTGCGCGCCTACCGCGCCGGCGGCGGCACCCGCGGCCGCACCGCGTACCCGGCCACCGACATGCGGGTCGCTGGACGTCGCCGTGCTGTTCGCGGCATTGCTGGCGACGGTATTGCAATCGTTGATATCCAGTTGCATCTGCTGGCTGCTCTGGCCCTTGAGCGGCACCACCGACTGCGCCTGGGCCGCCGATGCCGCGCACAGCAGTAGCAGCAGGTAACTCCACGTGAACGTACGCATGGCACACCTCCACTGGGCGGAAAGCCCGCTTCACAGAATAGTTCGGCGGTAAGACGGTGATAGGCAAAACGACCGGAAATCGGCTCGGCATGCCAAACGGCTGGCAGTTTTTGCCGTTTCGCCTACACCTGATAGCAAGGAAGAACGGCAAGCGCTCGACAGGAGTCGACACGCGGCACAGCCCGCATACCCCCCTGCGCACACTCCGTTTACACACGCTTTCGATCAACCCTGGCCAAACAGCCTGGGATGTACGCGTTCGCTCGGCAAAAAGCCGGCAGGGAGGTGCGCCACACGCCATTCACTCACCCGTGACAGCCGGCCGCGTTCGGGCGAACTCGGCCCAAAAACAATAAAGGAGTCCCTGCATCCGCCATGGGCACGCGCCCTGTCGATGCCAGGAGTGCAGCCGATCAAGGAGATCATCGATGAACCAGCCCCAAGGAACACTTGCCACACTGGCCATGACGGCCACCCTGTACAGCCTCGCCGCACAGGCCGGTACCTACCCGGACTATGGCTACGCGCCACCCGACAGTTACGAAGGGACCAAATTTACCCTCAGCCAAAACTATCCGACGTCACCGCCCAATGGCGTGCCGGCGTTCTTCGGCAAGTTGCCTGCCAAGCGCGACAACAACTTCGAGACATGGCGCCCGTACATGGAGGCTGCGAAGCGCTATTGCCTGGAGGGCAACGTCGAGGCTGACTGGTATGTGCAGCACAACAAGGTTCGGCAGTGGTACCACATGCCGTGGCAGCATTACGGCCCGCTGGGGCGTGAGGGCATACACGGGCTGACCAAGGAGGCGCAGATTCAGGTCAAGCAACTGGCCAGCACGCAGACGGCCACCGGTCAAACCTATGCCGTGGGGATTTATAACGACATTGGCGCCTACACCATTGGGCAAGTCTGGAAGGACCCGAACAACCCAGACCCGAGCCATACCGCCCAACCCAACAGCTTTGCCAACGGCACGGTGGTGTGCAAGGCGCTGTTCGCCGACATCGACCGCAGCACGGTGCCGTTTCTGGCCAACCCGGTGCTGTGGCAGGGCTATATCACAGACACGTTCACCTCGGCCAACCGCAAGCTCAAGGACGTGGCGTTGATCCAGATGGACGTAGCCGTGCGCGACACGCGTATTGCCGAAACCGGGTGGATCTTCGGTACCTTCCAGTACAACGGGGCCATGAGCGGCAAGGCCAGCTGGGACAACCTGGTGCCGGTGGGCGTCATGTGGGGCAACGACCCTCAGGTGACCAGCAATGAGTACACCAACCCACAGCCCACCCAGACCCGTATCAACAAGGCACTGCAACAGACCGCCATCAACGCCGATACCCGTGAACTGCCGCCTACCCACTTGGGTTGGAACGGTCGACTCAATGGGCCGGTGGACAACCCCAACAGCTCCTGCCTGAGCTGCCACGCCACCGCCGAGGCGCCGCAGGTGGCGATCATGAACCCATTGTTCCAGAAAAACCCACCGAAACCGGGCTCCGCCGAGTGGATGAAATGGTTCCAGAACATCCCGGCGGGGCACGCCTTCACCCCAGGTACGCAAAGTACCGACTACAGCTTGCAGATGTCGGGTGGCCTGGTGAACTTCTACCAGTGGAAGTGCGACATGAGCGGTATCTATGCGGACGGCAGCAATGCCTGCGCCAAAGTGGCCAGCATGAAGTTGAAGATGTCGGTGCCGGGCAAAGCCGCACAGCAGCCCGTGCAGCGTGTAATGCGTGATCCAAGCCTGGAGCAGTTGCTCGAGTAGCGCTGGGCTAACCTCCGGGCAGCCGTTGCCCGGAGGTTTGCGACGATGGGCACACCCGCTGACGCATTGCGCTTTTCCCGTCTAGGCTTGCTGACGTAGGTGCTGCCTGCAGGTCTATCCGTGGGAACCAACATGACCCAGCCCCAAGATCTGATCATTTGCGAATACTGCGACACGGTGTACCAGCGTGTGCCATTGCTCAAGCACCAGCGTGCCCTGTGCCCGTGCTGTGGCGGCGTGCTGTACCGGCATACGTCGCTCACCATCGAGCAGCGGCTGGCGTTGAGTGTGACCGGTGGCGTCCTGCTGGTATTTGCCAATGCTTACCCGGTCATGACCATCGGGATGCAGGGGCTAACCCATTCGGCGACGTTGTGGGACGCGGTGCAGATCCTCAGCCACGGCAGTATCACCTTCATCGCCTTGGTCATGGCGTTGTCGATCATCTTCGCACCGCTGTTGCAGATTGCCTTGTTGTGCTGGGTGTTGAGTTTTGCCTTGGCCGGCCAGCGTGCCCCCGGTTTTGCCCTGTGCATGCGTGGCCTGGAAAGCCTGCGACCGTGGAGCATGCTGGAGGTGTGCCTGCTGGGGGCGATGGTGGCGGTGATCAAACTGGCGGGGTTGCTCGATGTAATCCCCGGTATCGGCCTGCTGGCGCTGGCCGCGCTGAGCATGCTGATCATCCATATTGCCGGCAAGGACATCCGCGACTTGTGGGAGCAGGTATGACAACCCCGGCCAACGCAGACGACCTTGGCTTGTGCCTGTGTCATGGCTGCGGCCAGGCCTGCGACATGAGTGGCGGTGCGCACACCTGCAACCGTTGCGGCGCGGCCATTCACCGACGCAAGAGCAATGCCATCAGCCGTGGCTGGGCGTTTCTGCTGGCGGCGCTGGTGTTCTATATCCCCGCCAACCTGCTGCCGGTGATGCACACCGAAATGCTCGGCAGTGGCAGCGACAGCACCATTGGCGGTGGTGTGCTGGAATTCTGGGAAGCTGGGGCCTGGGACATTGCGCTGATCATCTTCATTGCCAGCGTGGGTGTGCCCGCGATCAAGTTTTTCTCCCTCGGCCTGCTGCTGTACACCGCCCAGCGTGGTTCCACCTGGGCTTGCCGACAGCGTTCGCAGTTGTACCGCTTCGTCGAGCTGATCGGCTACTGGTCCATGCTCGACGTGATGGTGGTGGCGCTGGTGGCGGCGCTGGTGCAGCTGCGCGGGCTGGGCACCATCGAGCCACGGGTGGGTATCCTGTTTTTTGGCATGGTGGTGGTGCTGACCATGTTCTCTGCAATGAGCTTCGATCCACGCCTGATCTGGGATAGCCATGCCAACGAGGGAGGCCGCATTGATGGGGCAACAGACTGACAAGCGCGACGGTACAGGTCAGGTTGACGTGCGCACACGGCGCTGGGGGGTGTCGCTGGTCTGGATCGTGCCGATTCTGGCTATCCTGATCGGCGCATCGCTGGTGGTACGCAACTGGATGCAGCAAGGGCCGGTGATCACCATTTCCTTCCACAGCGGGGAGGGGTTGGTGGCGCACAAGACCCAGGTGAAATACCGCAGCGTGGTGATTGGCGAAGTGACCACGGTGGACCTGGCCGAGGACAAGAAGAGCGTGGTGGCCAACGTGCAGCTGTCCAACGATGCACGCTCTTTTGCCACCCAGGGCGCGCGCTTCTGGGTGGTGCGACCGCGCATCGGCGTAGGCGGGGTTTCCGGGGTGGACACGCTGCTTTCGGGCAGTTTCATCGGGGCTGATTCCGGTGAGTCGAAAGTGCCGGAAAAGTCCTTCGTCGGCCTGGAGCTGCCGCCGCCGATCACCTATGACGAAAAGGGCAAGCGTTTTGTCCTTACCGCCAGCGATTTGGGCTCGCTGGATGTCGGGTCATCGATCTACTACCGCAAGATCCCGGTCGGTGAAGTGGTCTCTTTTGCGCTGCAGGACGATGGCAAGGGCGTGGAGATTGGCGTGTTCGTGCAAGCTCCCTACGACAGCTTCGTCACCGCCGACACGCGCTTCTGGAATGCCAGTGGTGTCGATATGCAGATTGGCGCCAACGGGCTGAAGGTCGATACCGAGTCGTTATCATCGATCCTGGTGGGGGGGCTGGCCTTTGGTTCGCCCGATTTCGCCCCGCAAGCCGAGCCAGCTGCCGACCAGGCCCGCTTCCAGCTATTTGCCGACCGCGACTTGGCGCTGGCCCCTCCCCACGGCCAGGCGCAGTACCTGCAACTGCGCTTCGACCAGGCCATGCGCGGCTTGTCGGTGGGTGCGCCGGTGGAGTTCAAGGGTGTGGAGTTTGGGCGTGTTACCTCTATTCAGCTCGATTACGACGCCGCCAGGCAGACCTTCCCGGTAGTGGTGGATGCAGTAATCTACCCGCAGCGCCTGGGGCCGGTGCACCGCAAGATGCTGGCGGTGTTCAAGCACACCGAAGGCGACATGGATGGTGCGCGGGAGCTGATCGGCACGTTTGTCGAGCATGGCCTGCGGGCCCAGGCGCGCAGCGGCAACCTGATCACCGGGCAGATGTTCATTTCCCTGGATTTCTACCCCGATGCCCCCAAAGTCGCCTTCGACATGGCCGCCAACCCCATCATCATCCCCACGTTGCCGGGTAGCCTGGAGCAGTTGCAGGAGCAGCTGCAGCGGGTCGTGGAACGCATTGCCAAGCTGCCGCTGGAAAGCATCGCCGGCAACCTCGACGGCAGCCTGCGTGAGCTGCGCGCCAGCCTCAAGCAATTCAATGGCCAGACACTGCCGGATGTAAAAGTGGCGCTGGACGAAGTGCACAAGACCCTGCGCACCGCCAACTCGGCCATTTCCGAGGACTCGCCGCAGCGCGAGCGAATGGGCGAAACACTGGATGAGCTGGAACGCATGTCACGTTCGCTGCGTGACCTTGCCGATTACCTGGGCCGCCACCCCGAGTCACTGATTCGTGGCCGGCCGAAAGCGGCCGGGCCCGCAGACCTTGAGCCTTGAGGAGACAGCCGATGCAACGACTACGCAATGTTTGTGTGGCTAGCCTGCTGGTATGGCTCGGGGGCTGCAGCAGTACGCCGAACAACTACCACACCTTGGTACCGAGT
The DNA here is from genome assembly GCF_001320885.1 of Pseudomonas sp. NBRC 111140. NCBI lineage: Bacteria > Pseudomonadati > Pseudomonadota > Gammaproteobacteria > Pseudomonadales > Pseudomonadaceae > Pseudomonas > Pseudomonas sp. NBRC 111140. The sequence goes on along the minus strand of NZ_BCBQ01000138.1, from coordinate 2,239 downwards.
GAGCCGGCGCGTGACAGTGGCCAGCGCATCCAGGTGGTCAGGGTGATCGTCCCGCCCCAGGTCGACCGCCCACAGTTGGTGGTACGCGAAGGGCAGAGCGGCCTGGCCATCCTTGAGACGGAATGGTGGGGGGCCAACCTGGTGGATGAGTTCCGCAGCGCCCTGCAAGACCAGTTGGGTGGCCCGGCGGGCGGCGGCAAGGCGGCTTTGCGGGTGGATGTGCAGCGCTTCGACACCGTGCCGGGGCGTTACGCCTCGCTGGAGGCCGTTTGGCGCCTGAAGGTGGCGGGGCAGGCTGAGCTGACCTGCCGCACCTCGGTGCAGACTGCGGCTGACAACAGCATCACCAGCCTGGTGAATGCGCATCAGGCCAACCTTCGCAAACTGGCCGAGGCGGTGCGGGGGAGTGCCGGGCGGGGTAGTTGTTCGCCTGTGGCCTGACCCTACATAGAGCCGTTGTGGGAGCGTCTCCTGCGAACCCAGTGCTTTACATTCAGTGCGTATGATAATAGGGTTTTAATCATACGCAATGAATGTAAGTGTGCTTTCGTTCGATAAGGAGAGTCGACCCATGTTCACGACCTACCGCGCGCTGTTCCAGTCACGCGGCACCCTTGGCTTTACCCTGGCTGGTCTGTTGGCCCGCCTGCCGTTGCCCATGACCGGCATCGGTATCATCACCATGCTCGCGCAACTGCACGGCAGCTACGCCCTGGCCGGAGCGGTGGCGGCCACGTTCGTGCTGACCTACGCACTGCTGTCGCCACAGGTTTCCCGTCTGGTCGATCGCCATGGCCAGCGCCGCGTGTTGCCGGCCGCCACCGCGCTGAGCGTGGTCGGTTTGTTGTTGCTGCTGGCGTGCGTCACTTGGCAGGCGCCGGCCTGGTGCCTGTTCCCCGCTGCTGCGCTGGCCGGCTGCATGCCCAGCCTGTCGGCAATGGTACGGGCGCGCTGGACGGCGCTGTACCGCGATACGCCACAGCTGCAGAGTGCCTTTTCGCTGGAAACGGTGCTCGATGAGGTCACGTTCATCGCCGGCCCGCCCCTGTCGGTCGGGCTCAGCGTGGCCTTGCTGCCCCAGGCCGGGCCATTGGCCGCCGCGCTGTTGCTGGCCATCGGGGTATTCGCCTTGGTCGTGCAAACGGGCAGCGAACCCCCGCTGCAGGCTGATGACTCGACCGGCCACCAGCGGGTTGCGGTGATCGCTCAGGCGGACGTGCGCCTGCTGGTCCTGTTGATGGTGGCCATGGGCGTGATCGTGGGCAGCGTCGATATCGTCAGCGTGGCATTCGCTGAACAGGCCGGCATGCCGGCGGCAGCCAGTGTCGTGCTGTCGTGCTATGCCATTGGCTCGTGCGCGGCGGGCCTGCTGTTCGGTGCCGTGAATCTGGCGGCGCCTTTGCACAGGCTGTTGTTGCTCGGCGGCCTGGCGACGGCGGCCAGTACCGTGCCGCTACTGTTGGCAGGCAACCTGTTCGGGTTGGCTGCTGCCGTGTTGCTGGCCGGGCTGTTTTTCGCACCAACCCTGATCGTGGCCATGGCCCTGGTGGAGCGTCTGGTGCCCGCCAGCCAACTGACCGAAGGCATGACCTGGCTGCTGGCCGGCTTGAATGTTGGCGTGGCATTGGGCGCTGTGGCGTCAGGGCAGGTGGTCGACGGGTTGGGCGCCAGCGCCGGTTTCCAGGTGGCGTTGGCGGCCGGGGCGTTGGTGTTGCTGGTTGCCCTGTGGGGCTATCGGCGCTTTGCTCAGGCTCGCCGCAGCGGCACCTCGCGCAGCAACCAGGACAGTGCGAAGGCCACGCTGGTGATCCCCCCAGCCAGCATGAACACGCCATGCATCGCCCCGGAAAACGCCAGCAGGTAACTGTGTTGCAGGGCGGCGGGCAGGGCGTGCACGGCGGCTGGTGAAAGGCTCGCCGGGCCACCGGCGCTGGCGGCGAAATCGCTGGCCAGGCCGCCTAGCAGGGCATGCGAGAACAACGCGCCGAACAGCGAAACGCCGATGGCGCCGCCAATCGAGCGGAACAAGGTCGCCCCGGAGGTGGCCACGCCCATATGGCGCGGCTCGACGCTGTTCTGCACCGCCAGGATCAACACCTGCATGACCATGCCCAGGCCGGCGCCCAGCAGGCCCATGTACAGGTTCATCAGCGCCATGGGCGTGTCCAGCTCAAGCCGGCTCAGCAGGCCCAGGGCAACCACTTGCAGCAGGGTGCCAAGGATCGGGAAAACCCGGTAG
>NZ_BCBQ01000137.1:0-11333 GCF_001320885.1 Pseudomonas sp. NBRC 111140 | reverse complement strand
TTCCAATTCAGCAGCTCGGTTGCCTCAGCGACGTCGGTCTCCACAACGTTGGTGAACATTGTGTAATCGACCACGATGCCGTAGGCATTCATGAAGTAACTCGCGAAAGACGCGCTGATCAGTACCAGACACAGCAAGGGTTTGGCCAGCCGCCCCCATGACAGCAAGCTCAGAACGGTAAACACCCATGCGAATACTATGACTGGGAGGCTAGCAGCTAGCAGCCAGTTCACTTCATCGGTTTTGAATACCAGCGTCCAGAGCACGTTCCAGAGCTCAGCGTTCGCGAATAGCAGCAACCAAAAAGTCACCAGGCCGATTAGCAAATTAGTACTGATGCCTTTCTGCCGCGCATTGCGAATAGCAAAGATCCATTTGCTTAACAGGGTGTGAACAATGGATTTGGAAGGTGTCATTATCAAACTCTGGAAGCTGCTTATCCATGGCGGTAGCTATGGAGTTAGCGGGAGCTACAAGGCAAGCCGTCGACAGATGCTGAGCGATTGCGCAATGTGCGGAGCGCCAGAGGCCTTGGGCCCCTACGCGTTGGGGACGCTTAGTATGTGTGAGGCATAGGGATAAAAAGAGAAATGAATCTCGCTGAGCGCATTATTTCCGGGACCTGATAACGACACGATGACCTCGGGATTACAATGCTGACAGAAATCCAATAACTGCTGCTTTGATTGTCAATGATCACGCTATGATCAAAATTAGGGGAATACCACCCACCAAAAACAATGCGCCGCTCAGCTAGATAAATTTAATTTCACGAACAAAACGGTTTCGTTTTGTCGTAGGCTAATTTTGAACTTTCAATTCAACTTACAAGTCTTTCTCGCGAGCAGAACATTATTTTCAACTTTTGCTCGTTAATATGTCACCCATCAATGAGGGGCGAATACCATGAGCTTTTTCAAAAACATCCTGGGCGGGCACCATGGTCGTGAAAACCACGGTGGAGGCAAGCACCACAGCGGGGGACATGGGGCCGAGCAATATGATCGCCATGGCCGGCAGCAGGGCTGCGACGGCGGCAATCAGGTGTATGACGGCGGGCGCCCTGCCACTCCAGCCCCCATCAAAGATCTGCAGGGCTGCAGGCAGTGCCGGACGGCCAACGATCCGTCAGCACGCTTTTGTCTAAACTGCGGAACACCGCTATCGAGTGGTTGCACCGCCTGCGGCTCGCTGCTGAGTGCAGGAGCAAGATTTTGCAGTCAGTGTGGCCAAGCGACGCTCTAAGGCTAGCTAGACAGGAAGGCCAACGAGACCACAACCCTGCGCAAGGAGAAATACGTGGGTTCAAATCACGACCATGGCAGCGCTGCAGTACGCGAGGGGCATCAGAAGAAGCTAATCATGGCGCTCGCCTTGACTGGCAGCTTCATGATTGCAGAAGTGATCGGCGCGTGGATTACCGGCAGCCTGGCGCTGCTGTCGGACGCATCTCACATGTTCACAGATACTGCCGCCTTGGCGATCTCACTGATTGCACTTCAGATAGCCAAGCGGCCGGCAGATCAGAAAAGAACCTTCGGCTATGCGCGCCTGGAAATTCTGGCTTCGACGTTCAACGCCGTGCTGCTCTTCCTGGTGGCGATGTACATCTTGTATGAGGCCTACCAGCGCTTCTTCATGCCGGCGGAGATCGCTACCGGAGCGATGATGTGGATCGCAATCGCCGGCCTGATCATCAACCTAATTTCGATGCGCCTTCTGGCATCTGCGAGCAACGAGAGCCTCAACGTCAAAGGAGCCTACCTCGAAGTTTGGAGCGACATGCTCGGCTCGCTAGGCGTAATCATCGCGGCACTCATCATCCGCTTCACCGGCTGGACTTGGGTCGACACGATTGTCGCTGTGGCAATCGGCCTCTGGGTTCTGCCGCGGACGTGGCAGTTGCTTCGCGAAAGCCTGGGAATCCTCATGGAGGGTGTGCCGAGGGGGCTCGACGTGACGGCAATCGAGGCTACCATCCTCGGCGTAGATGGCGTTACGGACGTTCATGACTTGCACGTCTGGGCCGTCAGCAGTGGCAGCAACGTGATGACGTCGCACGTAGTGATACGGGATTCTGCAGATGGGGATGCTGTGCTGGCGGCCGTCGTGGATGCTGTCAGCGATGCATTCGAAATCCATCACTGCACCATCCAGATCGAGCGGGCAGCTTTCCACGAAAGCGTTCCGTCGCCCTCACACTGATCGATCGGTAAAAACCAAACAAACACATCACCCTCCTGGCTGAGGGTGATGTCGTAGAAGACATGCGGTGAAGGATGGCGTAAACGGCAGGAGCACTTCGAGAGGGGTTGGTGAATGGCTTCGCCTGCCCCCGACCATAACCTCCAGAAGGTTCAGCGATGGCTTGGATCATCACGAAGTATCTACTCACTGCCGGATTAGTGATTCTCGTATCGGAGCTGGCAAAGCGCAGTGACAAGCTGGGCGGGCTGGTCGCCGCCCTGCTGCTGGTCACGGTCTTGACGCTGGTCTGGCTTTACCTGGAGAACCAGAGCATGGAGAAGATCTCCAATCATGCTTGGTACACCTTCTGGTACGTGCTGCCGACCCTGCCGATGTTCATCGCTTTTCCAGTGCTGCTGCCCAAACTGGGATTCTGGCCAACGCTTATCAGCAGTATCGTCATCACCATGGTGAGCTTTGGGGGCTTTGCCCTGCTGCTCCGTCGATTTGGCATTGAGCTGTTATAAGTCACGAGCCAGGACTGCAATTCAGGGGCCGTTCAACGACTATTGATGCACTCACCTTTGACCAGGTAGCGAACCATATGTAGTTCGCCCTTTGAGTCTTCGTAGGTCATCATGCTTCTCACGTTACCGCAGTACCGCACGCTGGGCGATACATACACCAACTTACTAACGTCAAGGTCCATGCCATAGGCGTAGTCTTCAAGCTGAGGCATGGGCTTTTTTACGCGCTGAGCATAATCCGCAGTAGCCTCTCTAGCAGATCGCTCAATGCGTTGATTGATCTCCATACCGCTTTGGGCATTGGCTGTTAGTGATGTAAAGAGCATAAACACGGCGATCGCTGATACAGTAGTGTTCATAAGAAGTCCCTTAATAAAAAAGCGCCCGTAGGGGGGCGCTAAAATTCACCTACCAAAGGAGCGTATGGTTTACAGGTGAATGCACTGGCGTGAACAACTGCCCGTCGCTCTTGCCAAGCTGCTTTGAAATGAGACAATTTCCAAAGCAGCAATGCCTCTTACGCTGCCGTTAAACTAGCAAAGGAGGCTAACACCAAGATGATCGCGCAATTACAATTTGGACATGTAATAGATTGTAAGATAATTATTCGAGAGAATACTGAGCCCTCGCGTGAACTAATTCACAGAAAGGCGCAGGGGTTTGGGGCCGTCCATGGGGACTGCCTGCATGGCACTCGATCCAAGGCCAGTACCAGTCCCGCCAGCTAGCGGCAGAAATGCTGCCTGTCCTGGCCGATTCCACCCGTCAGGCGAAGCTGTCGTACACCGTTGCAGGCCCCAGAATCCGCTAAGCTCAAGGGTGGAGCCTGCATGACTGTCAGAAATCTTGCGGCTACATTACAAATTTGTAGGATTTCGCCGCGACCAGCTTCTTCGCGTTAAGATTCAAGCGTCCTCAGGTGACCCGGCGTATGGACAGAGGTAGCGACTACCACATGCCATACCCCCAGCCAAACTTTCGAACAGCCTGCAACCATGGCGGATTAGGCCAACTCCTTCCTCACACCTTGAGATAAGTTATGCGCGTTCTAGTTGTGGAAGACGAAATTAAAACTGCCGAATATCTTCAGCAGGGCCTATCCGAAAGCGGGTATGTCGTAGATATCGTGCACAACGGTGTAGATGCCCTGCACTTGTTCAACACTAATGTCTATTCGTTGGTCCTGCTGGACGTGAACCTCCCAGGTATCGACGGCTGGGATCTGCTGGAAACCATCCGCAAGAGCAGCCGGGTCCGCATCATCATGCTGACCGCCCGCGGACGCATCAATGACAAGCTCAAGGGCTTGGACGGCGGCGCGGATGACTACCTTGTTAAGCCATTCGAATTCCCTGAGCTGCTTGCACGCATCCGTTCGCTGCAACGCCGTGGTGATGAGTTAGTAGAGAAGAGCTCGCTGAAAATTGCCGACCTAGAACTCGACTCCGTCCGCCATCGCGTTTTCCGCGGTGGCACACGAATCGATCTCACCACCAAGGAATTTGCGCTTTTGCACCTGCTCATGAGCCGAACGGGCGAAGCGCTGACTCGCTCTCAGATCATCTCGTTGGTCTGGGATATGAATTTCGACTGCGACACCAATGTCATCGATGTAGCCATCCGGCGCTTGCGCTCGAAGATCGATGACCCGTTTGAAACCAAGCTCATTCACACGCTTCGTGGCGTTGGGTACGTTTTTGAGGAACGCGCATGAGGCCATTCAGCCTGGCTGCAAAGCTGGGACTAAAAGTTGGATTGATGAGCGCAGCGCTGCTGCTGATGTTCGCTACCTTCGGTTACATGATGGTTGGGCAAGCACTGGATAGAAATGCTCGCATCGATCTCGGCGTCAAAATGGAGGCAATGGCGCACAGCCTTTCCGAAATCACTGATATTGCCGATGTCAGTTCAGATTCGCACAAGCTGGTGGATTTGGTCACAGGCCAGAACAACCTCTACGTAAGCATCTACAGGTCCGCAGAGAGTGAAGATCCTTTACTCACCATCGGTTCCAAACAGATCAATCGAGAGGTTCATAGGTTCCAGGCTGCGGCGCAGACCACGGAATATGAGTGGAGCGACTATAACGGACGCCCCCTGCTCAGTGCTTCTCAGGCCATGACTCTGGGCGATGGTACGGAGGTCGGCGTCTACATGACTGCTGATCAGTCATCCAATGAAGCCCTACTCGATGCGTTGTTAACCTGGGGCCTAATGATGTCCCCTGTCATCCTCGCGTTGATCCTGGCCATTGGTTGGTGGACCGTGCGCAGAGGCCTGCTGCCACTGACCAAGTTCCTCAAGATCGCGTCGAAGATCTCAACCGAGAGCCTCGACCATCGCCTTCCAACTGATGGGATGCCTGCAGAACTCAAGAAGCTCGCCGACGGTATCAACATCATGCTGGCTCGCCTGGATGATGGGGTTCAGCAGCTCTCGCAGTTTTCTGACGACCTTGCTCACGAACTTCGGGCACCGCTCTCCAACCTAATGGGCAAGGCCCAGGTTGCCTTGACCAGAGAACGATCGCTTTCCGAGTACCGGGAGGTTCTAGAGTCGTGCACAGAAGAGCTGGACCGCATGAGCCGCATGGTTTCCGACATGCTGTTCTTGGCCCAGGTCAGTCATCCAGCATCCATGGTGGAGTTCGAACCCGTTTCCTTGGTGGACGAGGTTCAGCGAGTGTGCGATCTCTTCAGCATTTCGGCAGAAGAAGGCGAGATCCAGCTGCAGATCTCTGGCAGTGATGACGTGGTGCGCGGGAACCGCCTGATGGTTCAACGTGCCGTCTCGAATCTGGTCTCGAACGCGATCCGTTACTGCCCTCGCGGCCGCACGGTCTACGTGAAGGTGCAGCATAGTGCGAGCGGTACGACGTTGAGTGTCGGCAACCCCGGCCGCGGTATTGCCAAGGAACACCATGCGCACTTGTTTGAGCGGTTCTACCGTGTGGACAAGAGCCGAGCACGGAGCGAAGGCGGTACCGGTCTTGGCTTGGCCATTGTGCAGTCGATCATGAGCCTGCACCAAGGGTCGGCGAGCGTGGAGGTGACCGAAGAAAACTTCACGTGGTTCCACCTTCACTTTCCCGCAGCCCAGCAAATGCAGCCGGCAATGACCGCCGCTTAAATTGCGCAGACACGATTAGGCCCGTCAATCGACGGGCCTTTTTGTTTGCCTCAATGCATCAGTGCCGGAGGACCACAGGGTCCATGGGCGACCGCAGAATCACCGACTTGATGATCTTCTGCTCGTCAGGATTGGCATTCTTCCACAGGTGGGAGAAGTACTGAGCATTCACTTTCTCTTGAGCACTTACGCTGCCGGCGGCATCGATCAGGCGCATTGTCGAGTAGACACAGATCAGCGCCAGAATGAAGAACGCCGTGGCAACCACCATCACATAACGCTTGGCCAGCACCGGTGCACGCTTGAGCTCCTGGATAGAGGCGTCCGCGGCCTTTGTCGCTGCTGTAAGCTCCGAAATCAGTGGCTGGATGGCGGTTTCGACTCCGCGGCATGCAGCTGAATATGCTGATGCAGCGGCGCGCAAGGCAACTTCTTCCGCATTCGACCAAGCCTTCTCCGCCTTTCGCACCTCCTCCTGAATCTGCCGGCCGACAGCGTCCACCTGTTCCACCAGTTCGTTCGACCTCTCCAGAACAGCGCTGGAGGTGCGCGTCTGCGAGGTCAGCTCGTCGAGTTGGACAGTGAGTTTTTCAGTGCAGCGGCGAAAGTCACCGATAGCAACTGCCCAGGGCTCTATGTCATTCATGGCTATCTCCTAGGGCGGCCAACAACGCCGCGCTGAATTAACGCGCTAGATATCAAAATTGTAATTTAAGACAAAATTCGAAGTCGCCCTCGACAGTGCCGAGATAGACATGATCCTTCCAGATTTGACGATTTAACGCATCCTATCTGCAGCCAAAATTACGGAATTGTAATTATTGACTCACCTTGTCGTTAGCTTCGCGTTCCTAAACTACAAACCAACAAAGGCCGCTAATCAGGTAGGCCTAGTATGAACCGAGGTTCACAATGAAATTTGTCAAGTCTATCGCTATTGGCAGCCTGCTGCTGGGTCTCATGGGTACCGCTTACGCTGAAGGCGGCTTCGAGCGAGCGAAACAGTTCAACGAGAACTTCCGAACCGAACAGGCTCGCCTATGGAGCGATGACTCTTCGGACCAGAACAAACAACAAGTCGCTCAAGAGCAAAAGAAAGAAAGCAAGGATGGTAAGGAACAAGCCGACAATTAATCGGCGGTTAAATAGGACTTCAAATGACGAAAGTAATCGACAAAAAAGCCAGGGTAAAACCTGGCTTTTTTGTGCTTGGAATTTAGCCTTCGTTCTTGCGAGGCGTTTCCGCATTGCTTTCTCCGGCCAGACCCTCGGCACCTTGTGCGGTACGCTTCCAATGGCACAGCAGGAGCTGGCTGGCGTTCGCTTCGGTAATCGATGTGCAAGCTAGATCAGCGGGCAGACCATCCTTGCTGTCTCGCAAGCGCCTGGACAGATAGAACGAGCCATCCTGCGGCCACTTGGCAGGATCCTTGATGTTCTCGGACTTCCCGCTGCTGTAAAACTCCGACGAGTATGAGCGGCGGCCAGGATAGATCAGGGGAGCGGAATGAGCAGACTGCACATTGAGCCAGGCTTGAACCACATCTCGCTGATTCTGAGGTCGCTCCTCTAGTACCCCGGCGTAGATGATGCCCGCACCGATGATTGGCAACACCAATGCGCTCGCAGCGGCAGCCCAGGTGGTCTTCGGGCCAACTTCGCTGACCCGTGCAGACAGCAGCAAGGCCCACGCTGGCAGCGCGGGTAGCAGGTAGGTCCACAGAATGTTGCCTGCAAATGTGAAGAAGACCGGTGTCGCCAAGGCCCACAGCCAGAGGTAGGCTTCGAAGCGCTGCATCGATCCACGCTTGCGGATCAACAGTGGTAGGAACAAGGCCCATGGCAGTAGCGACAATCCGAGCTGGATCCAGATGCTGCCGTACGGCTTGGCATGAGCACTACCATAGAGGTCCCCTGCCCAGTTACTGACGACGTAGCGGCTCCAGTGCTCACCAACGAAGAAGTACTCCATGAAGCCGGGCGTTTTCATTTCGGCCGCGACATACCACGGCACGGATATACCGAACATGAGCACAAGGCCGCTAATCCAGGGAAGCCTCAGTACCCGTCCCCATTCCTTGTAGATAACGAACCAGGCGAATGCCGGCGCCCCCATAAGCACAAGGGTCAGCGGCCCTTTGGCAAGCAAGCCCAGCCCGAGACCTGCGAACATCAGGTAGGCATCCGCCTTGCTGGCGCACTTCATCCAACGCCAGAAACCGTAGCTGGCCAGCAGAATCGAGAACGACAAAACAGGGTCAGTCAGCACAACACCGCTGGAGACCAGGCCAAGTGTGGTGCTGGAAAAAATAATGGCAGCCCAGATGCCGGCGTTACGAGAAATCTGCTGCGTACCGAGTTTGATGATGATGAAACAGCTTGCCAGGTGTAGTAGCCACGCTGGGAAACGCGCAGCGAACTCGTTAACGCCGAAGACCGTCATGCTCGCGGCCTGAGTCCAGAAGGACAACGGAGGCTTGCCCCAGAATGGTACCCCGTAGTCGAACATGGGCGTGATCCAGTCATTCAACTCGACCATCTTGCGAGCCATTTCAGCGTAGCGGGCCTCAGATGTGTCCATCAGCGGGTAGATGCCCAGCCCCACCAAGCGCAATAGCAAAATCGAACCCAGGATCAACCACAGCGTCCTCTCGTTCTTCAGATTCAGCATTTCTTACCCTCGATCGAAGCCATCGAAGGGTGGAGTGACACGGGATCTACCTTGTTGCTGTGCTTCAGGAAATAGAGAGGCCGGCGCTTCACTTCCGCGAGTGTCACGCCCAGGTACTCTCCCACCATGGCGACACCGACGCACATGAATGAAGCCATTCCGACGATCAGGTGATGGATGTCGAAACTGCCTGCCACAAGCGACGCGAGCATGTAGCAGATGCTGGAGACGAATAGTCCGAAACTGATGAGGCTGAAAATGCGCAGCGGTTTGCGAGAGAAGCTGACGATGCTCTCGATGGCCAGATTGAACAGGCCAGATGCATTCCACTTGGTGCTCCCGGCATGGCGAACAGTGCGATTGTAGGGCAGTTCGATAGTACGAAAGCCTACCCAGCCGATCATGCCTTTGAGAATCCTGGAGCGTTCGTCCAGCGCCCGCAGTGCTGCCAGCGGCGCAGGCCCAATCAATCGGAAATCGCTGACATCGGCCGGCATGTCCACCTTCTCCACCAGGCGCTGCATGACCCAGTAGTAAGCCCGGGCACTCATGCGCTTGAACCACGAATCACCGATTCTCAAGTTGCGCTGCATGTTCACTACGTCGTAGCCGCGTTGCCAGTAGTCCACCATGGCCGCGATGAGCTCTGGTGGATCCTGCAGGTCGACATCAATGAAAATCAGCGCACTGCCACGGGCATGATCTATCCCGGCACTCAGTGCAGCCTCTTTACCGAAGTTGCGACTCAGGGACAGGCAACGTACAGATGACCCATCCTGATAGTGGCGAAGAATGTCGGCTGTCCGGTCACTACTGCCGTCGTCGACATAGAGGATTTCGCAGGAGACGGGTAAGCGCTTAACCACGCGGGTGATTCGCTGGTGGAACTCGGGGATGGTTTCCTCTTCCTGGAAGCAAGGGACCACGATGGTTAACAAGGGATCAGGGCGCTCGGGAAAGCGATGTAATGTCTGCATGATTGAATGTCCAAAAACGATGTGCAATGAATCCAAGTGCAGTGAGGCTTAAGGTCACTAGGACTTGGGAGATAAGCGGTGACAGATTCGACTTGATGAGGAACCACATACCCACGCCATTGCCGAAGTTTGTGGCTAACGCGACCAGTGCAAACCTGACAGGCTGAAACTTACGAGAGCCATCTGCCACAAAACAGAGCGCCCTATTTCCAATAAAGCTTGCGATTGCGCCAACCATGCCGCCACAGATACTGGCCAGCAACGGAGTAGCAAATTCTGTCGTAACCAGCACTAGGAACACCACGTAATGGATTCCCGTTGCTATGAAGCCGATCCCCAGATAACGAATTAGTAAGGTAATAAGAGGTGGGTTTTGATTTTCCATGGCCAAAGCCTATGGAGGCAAAGGTGAAAAAACAGTGAACTAAATGTAAATGCTTAATTAGCTGAATCTATATATGATAAGTAATGAGTTGGCGCACTAGACTAGCACGCTACAATATCAGAGGGATTGCCTGAGGATTACGCTTTTGAAATAAAGGCCTGCCAATAACGCACGCATGACCTGTGCATTACAATGTTGTCAAGATAAGGAAATGTCAGACGACATTGAGCTAGATTCCCCGAATGAAGGGGGATCGAATGGTTACACAAAATGAAACATATACAAGCAGCGTTGTTTCTTACAGTCCTGACATATTGGATGATCTGCCAATTGATGATCAGCTGGCCGTAGAGTTTTTCGCAACAGCACGTTGTGCCAGTTTCAAACAGGCTGCCCGAGGGCTCAATGTGCCAGTGGTAGGCCTTCGCAAACGCTTGGAGAAACTGGAAGAGCACATTGGTGCTCCCGTGTTTGTCTACAAGCACAACAAGCTTGCTCTGACCCGGACAGGCGAGAGGGTCAGCCAGTACCTGTGCCAACTCTTCGGCCCTGAAGGCCTGGGCAAGTCTGGTGAAAAGGAGGACTCCAGGCTTACCATCGCGATCACAGAGCCAGTGCTGAGCGACATCGTGAACCGCGATCTAGTCGCCTACGTACGCGATCATGCCGAAATGCGGCTGGAAATCCATTCAGAGTGCACAACGCAGATGCTTTCTGAGTGTGAAGTCGATGTGGGTATCGCTTTCGTGAGCCCAGATGATGAGGGCGCTTTTGATCGCCATCCTACGTATAGGTTTGAACGGCTCGGCCGGATTGGGCACGCGCTGTTCATTTCCAGCCGCTACTCAAGGAGCGTCACCCTTCCTGTGGAGAGCTTGGATTTGCACAACTTCATGCTCGTTGTCCCTTGGGATGAAGAGATCTTGGCGGGCTCACGAAAGTGGGCATCGATAATGTCTGAGCATCAGGGCGGTACCACTCGGGTCAAGAGCTACAACCTATCACGAGGCCTTGTCGTTGGTGGTGCGTGTATTGGAGTGCTGCCCGACTACAGCCGAAAACTGGAGAGAAATATCCTACCCGTGCCGGGTTTCCTGGACGACCTGGAGGAGAAAGATGTCTATCTTGTTATCAAATCGAAATTGATACGTAATCCCCAGGTTTTGGAAATTCGAAGATTGATCAAGAAGAGCTTCTTTGATAAGAAAGACTGGCTTGTTCGGTAACAGTTTTGTTAGGTTTGAAACTCTCCCGTTAACACTTAAGAAACACAACTGTCATATTCGCTTGCAATCTAGTCAGAGTGCTTAGAACAAAGGCATCTTGTTACAGCAGGTGACAACCGTGGCCTGCTCCCATCTGCAAGATCAATTTAGGCCGGCGCAGGGCGAAACACAACGTCGGTACCTAAGCACTTAACATACGAGAGGCAAGCAATGATCCGTTCTTCGAACATG
>NZ_BCBQ01000136.1:0-11335 GCF_001320885.1 Pseudomonas sp. NBRC 111140 | reverse complement strand
ACTGCGAGTGAAGTTGAAAGATTTTGAGGTCAGTGCGAGCGCATCCAGGCTGCTCAAGCGCTCGATGATTTCTTGTAGGGGAAAGACATGCGTAGGGTCATTGGCGGGGTTCCAGCGAGCAGTGAGGATAAGTGCAGAGGGAGCAGGGGAGTGACCATCACTGGAGACTGTTGAACAGTTGTAAGGCGCTTCAGTGTGCGGCCCCAAGCACAAGCCTGCATGCGAGCTGGTTTCAACTTCCAGGCGTGGGTGTTCGCCAACCCGTGGAATTCGGCCTCCTCCCTTGAAGTTGCCAACCAGACGGACCTGCTTGCCCTCGTTGTCGATATCAAAAGCGAAATTTCGGTGTCGTGCGAGCTCCAGCAGCAGCTGATTGCGCGAGGCGAGGTATGTGCAGCGAGGGTTTTGCGCCAAGGCGGTGATATCGGGAAGGTTTTCAGGTATCGGCTCGTCGGCATAAGGCATGTGCCTGTACATCAGCGTAGACAATCTGCCTTCGCCGAAGCGCTGTAGCAGCGAACGCTGCTCGTCAGTCAAGGATTTCTGGATTTGGTCGGTCAATATACGTGCCTGGATTGCAACCCCCTTTGCTTCCGGGCCGCCGGAGTCTGCAAGGGTTTGGCTTGCAAAGGCTATGGCCCGACTTTGCTCGGGGGAAAAATCCAGGTATGCGGCTTGCGAGTGAGGCATTGAACGTTCCTTGTACTTATTTTTGTGGGGCTCCCCTGTTGGCAAGGGGGGAACTATTGAATGCAGTTATGCTTTTGCGTGGTAGTCAGCTCGTTCCTGGTATGCCGTAGGAAATATCTGTGTGTCGCGATAGTGAGCTTTGGCAGCTCGGAAACCGCACCGCCTGAAGCAGTCACAGGGCCAGACGTTGGACTTCCCGCAGCGGAAACCGCAAAATGCCCCTTTCCTTCATCAACCTCTCCGGATCTGCTGACTCTATGCGTATGCGCCTAATGCTGTTGGGTGGTGGCAATGCCCTCGGGCAAGCGCTGATTCGTCTTGGGGCCGAGGAGGACATCGCATTCCTGGCGCCACGCCCGCCCGAGAACGGTTGGACGCCGGCCAGCCTCACTCAGTTGCTCGACGATCACCGCCCCGACGCGCTGGTCAACCTGGCCTATTACTTCGACTGGTTCCAGGCCGAGTCGGTCAGCGAGCAGCGCCTGGCTCAACAGGAGCGGGCGGTGGAGCGGTTGGCGGAGCTGTGCCAGCACCACCAGATCACCCTGGTGCAGCCTTCCAGCTACCGGGTGTTCGATGGTTCGCGGGCCACGGCCTACAGTGAAAAAGACGAGCCCGTGCCGCTGGGCCTGCGTGGCCAGGCCTTGTGGCGCATCGAGCAGAGCGTGCGTGCGGCCTGCCCACAGCATGTACTGCTGCGCTTTGGCTGGCTGCTCGACGAGAGCATCGACGGCTCGTTGGGCCGCTTCCTGACACGTGCCGAGCAACCACAAGAGCTGCTGCTGGCCGATGATCGACGTGGCAACCCGACGCCTGTCGATGATGCCGCCCGGGTGATCCTGTCGGTGCTCAAGCAGCTCGATTGCAATGCGCCGTTGTGGGGCACCTACCATTACGCTGGCAACGAGGCGACCACGCCGCTGGCGCTGGGCCAGGCGATCCTCACCGAGGCCGGCCAGCACCGCCAACTGGCCGTGCAGGCCCCCACACCGCAAGCCCATGCCGCGCGCCCGGATGCCAGCGAAGAGCCGCAACATGCGGTACTGGCCTGCAAGAAAATCCTTCATACCTTCGGTATCAAGCCGCGTGCCTGGCGCGCTGGCTTGCCGCCTCTACTGGACCGGTTCTACCGCCATGGCTGACGCCCCCATCCTGATCACCGGCGGTGCCGGCTTCATTGGCTCCCACCTGTGCGATGCGTTGTTGGACAAAGGCTACGCCGTACGCATTCTTGATGACTTTTCCACAGGCCGCAGGAGCAACCTGCAGGTCGACCACCCACGGTTGGAGCTGATTGAAGGCGATGTAGCCGATGCCGGGTTGGTTACACAGACAGCGGCTGGCTGCCGTGCTGTAGTGCACCTGGCGGCGGTGGCCTCGGTGCAGGCCTCGGTCGAGGACCCGGTACGCACCCATCAGAGCAACTTCATCGGCACCCTCAATGTCTGTGAAGCCATGCGCGTGCATGGCGTGCGTCGGGTGCTGTTCGCTTCCAGTGCGGCGGTGTATGGCAACAATGGCGAGGGCGAGTCGATTGCCGAAGAGACCCCCAAGGCGCCGCTGACCCCCTATGCCGTGGACAAACTGGCCAGTGAGCAATACCTGGACTTCTACCGCCGCCAGCATGGTCTGGAGCCGGTGGTGTTTCGCTTCTTCAATATTTTCGGGCCACGTCAGGACCCGTCCTCACCGTATTCCGGTGTGATCAGCATTTTCTGCGAGCGCGCTGTACAGGGCTTGCCGATCACGGTGTTTGGCGATGGCGAGCAGACCCGTGATTTCCTCTACGTGGGTGATCTGGTGCAGGTGATGGTGCAAGCATTGGAGCAGCCGCAGGTCGAGGAGGGGGCGGTGAACATCGGCCTCAACCAGGCGACTTCGCTGAACCAGTTGCTGGCAGCGCTGGAGAAGGTGGTGGGGAGCTTGCCAGCGATCAGCTATGTCGCGGCCCGTTCGGGGGATATTCGCCATTCGCGGGCGGATAATCAGCGGTTGCTGGCGCGGTTCAAGTTCGCGCAGGCGACGCCGATGGTCGAGGGGCTGGCGCGGCTTCTGGGCAAGGCCTGATAACCGGGGGCTGCGCAGCAGCCCCAAATCATTCATGCCGCACCATTCTGCGCAGGCAGTCTTCGGCATGCAAAACCCGCCCATCCTGGGCACGCACCTGCAACGTCTCAAGCGCCTGCCCGGTAGCTCCCTCCACCAATTCC
Source organism: Pseudomonas sp. NBRC 111140 (assembly GCF_001320885.1). Lineage (NCBI taxonomy): Bacteria > Pseudomonadati > Pseudomonadota > Gammaproteobacteria > Pseudomonadales > Pseudomonadaceae > Pseudomonas > Pseudomonas sp. NBRC 111140. The sequence goes on along the minus strand of NZ_BCBQ01000136.1, from coordinate 8,435 downwards.
GAACGCGCCTCACCCGCCTCGAACAGAAACCGCTCCCCCCATTGCCTCAAGCCAACCACCACTGGAAACACCGACCGCCCTTTCGCGGTCAGCACATATTCCTTGTAGGCACTGCCATCCGATGCCGGCTGCAAGGCCAGCAACTCGCTCTCCACCAGTAGTTTGAGCCGCGAGGCGAGGATGTTCTTCGCCAGCCCCAGGTTCTTGTGAAATTCACTGAACCGGTGCAGGCCGTCAAAGGCATCGCGCAGGATCATCAGCGCCCAACGGTCACCCAGCACCTCCAGGGCCCGGGCTACGGGGCATTGCGCATTGTGTTCATCGAGCATGGTGCAAACCTGTCTTAACGTCTGGTTGCAGATTAAAACCACATTTGCTAAATAGCCAGTGTGTGGTTTCAAATCGAAACCAGATTGACGAGGTTGGTCCGATGGCACCTTCACTGACACGCTGGACAACCCTGTTGCTTGCCATTACCAGCGCCATGGCCGTCGCGACGGTGTACTTCGCTCAGCCTCTGCTTGAGTCGATGGCTGCCGAGCTGGGGGTAGGGCAGCAGCAGATTGGCTGGGTAGTTGGCGCGACCCAGGCGGGCTATGCCCTGGGGTTGCTACTGATCGTGCCGCTGGGTGACTTGGTCGATCGCAAGCGCCTGTTGCTTGGCCAGTTGCTGTTCTCGGCTCTGGCGCTGATCGGCGTCGGCATGTCGCAAAGTTGGGCAATGCTGCTGGTGGCTCTAGCCGTCACCGGGTTGATGGCCGTGATGGTGCAGGTGATGGTGGCGCATGCCGCGAGCCTGGCCTCACCGGGCCAGCAAGGGCAGGCGGTAGGCGCCGTCACCAGTGGTGTGGTGCTGGGCATTCTGCTTGCGCGCCTGGTCTCGGGCGGGTTGGCCGACCTGGCCGGTTGGCGCAGCGTGTACTGGATGGCCGCAGGCGTCTTGATAGTGCTGGCACTGGTGATATGGCGTAGCTTGCCCTCGGTGCAGCCCGTCATGCATCGGTCTGGCTACCGGGCGCTGATTGTGTCCCAGTTCAACCTGTACCGGCACGACAGGTTGCTGCGCCAGCGAGGCATGTTTGGAGTGTTGATCTTCGCCGCGTTCAGCGTGCTATGGAGTGCCATGGTCATGCCGCTCAGTGCTGCGCCGTTGGCGCTGAGCCATACCGAGATCGGCCTGTTCGGCCTGGCAGGTGTCGCGGGTACCTTGGCAGCTTCGCGTGCCGGTCGTCTGGCTGACCAGGGGCAGGGTGAACGCACTACTGGGTTGGCGCTGGCCTTGCTGACGCTGTCGTGGTTGCCCACGGCGTTTGTCGGGGCTTCACTGATGGCCTTCGTGCTGGGAGTGCTGATGCTGGACTTTGCCGTGCAGGCGGTACATGTCACCAACCAGAGCCTGTTGCTGGCCGGGCGTGGCGCGATGGCCAGCCGGTTGATCGGTGCCTACATGTGTTGCTACTCGCTTGGCAGCGGGCTGGGAGCGGTGTTGGCGGCCTGGGTGTTTGCCCATTGGGGGTGGGTCGCAGTGTGCGGGCTTGGCATGGCCATCAGCGCGGTAGCGCTGGGCTACTGGCTATGGCTGCAACGTGCGAGGGCGGCCGAAGCCGCCCTGCCGTGTTCAGGTCAGAACTTGTAGCCAAGGCCGACCATGTACACCCACGGGTCGACATCGACGTCGACCTTGGTCTTGCTGTAGCCCAAAGCGGTCGGGCCGTTGACGCTGGCCTTGGTGTCGATGTCGACGTACCAGACCGAGGCGTTGACCAGCAGGTTGTCGGTGATCATGTAGTCCATGCCCAGCTGGCCGGCGATCCCGATCGAGTCCTGCAGTTTCAGGTTGCTGAAGCCTTGCTGCTTGCGGGCACTGCTGAGGTCTTCATCGAAGAACAGGGTGTAGTTGATGCCCACGCCGGCATAGGGCTGGAACTTGGAGTTCGGTTCCATCGGGTAGTACTGCAGCGACAGGGTCGGTGGCAGTTGCTTGATGTCGGCCAGCTTGCCGTCCAGGCCGCCGCCCAGGCCTTTTACGCCTACGGTGTGCTTGAACGGGGTGGCTGCCAGCAGCTCCAGGCCGATGTGGTCGGTGAGCATATAGGCAAAGGTCAAGCCCAGCTGGGTGTCGCTGTCCAGGGTTGCCTTGGTGCCCGAAACCTTGTTGCCATCGAATTTCAGGTCGCCGCTGCTTTCGTTAGGGGCGGTGGTGATGGCGCCTGCGCGGACGATGACATCGCCTGCCTGGTGAGCGTGGGCAACAGGGGCGGCGAGCGCAAGGGCCACAAGCGAGGCGCCGAGCAAGGACTTGTTCATGGAAGCTCCCAAAGGACGTTATTAATCGAGTAGTCCAATGGTACGGAGCTGGTTAAACAGAAAGTTTGACCCAGCTCAAAGAAGCGTCTTCACGAATTCGAAACAGTTCTCATCTCAGCTCATACGCGTATATTTTCTCGGCCTCCATCTGGTAGCCAGCGTCGGCCAGTTCGCTGCTGGAGGCTCTAACCTGCATCTTCCCCTCGATCCAGTAAGGTTGGTAGAGGTCTTCGACGCGCACGCCCATCTCACTGAAAATGTGCACGATCTGGTTCGACGGTGGGGGTGGCACGTGGATACACGCACCGTAGTAAGGGACCAGCAGGAATTCGGTGGTGCGGCCTTCTTCGCTGACCTCCAGTGGCACGATGTAGCCCGGCAGCTTGACCTGCTGGCCGTCGAGACCTTTCACCACCGGGGCATCGGGGGCTTGCTGGCGCGCGGGTGGGGCAGACTCGGCAGACAGGGCGTTGCTTAGCTGCGACATGTCGTGCAGCGGCGCCAGTTGTGGTGGGATGACCGGGGCGCCTTCGGGGATCAGGGCGGGCCAGTCCAGTTCACGGGGTTCTGAGGCCCAGGCAGGCAATGTCAGCGAGAGCAATATGACCAGTAGAAATTGTGTTGCCTTTACTGGCCTCTTCGCGGGTGAACCCGCGAAGAGGGCGATGAGGTGTTTGATCATTACGCGCACTCAGAGGTGTATGGACAAACCATCGGCCAGCGACTGCCAATACGCCCGCCACGCAGGCACGCTACCCATCAGCAACGCAGCCCCCAGGATGATAGCCAGCAAGGTCCATTCATGAGCGCTAGGTAGGGCCAGTGGCAGATACAAGCCATAGTTCGCCTGTACATACCCCTGCGCAAGGGCAATCCCCGCGTACAGCAAGCCAAGCCCGGCCACGATCCCGACCGCCGCCAGTGACAGTGCCTCCAGTACCAGCAGCCCCGCGATATGCCAAGGCCTGGCACCGACCGAGCGTAAGATCGCCATCTCCCGGCGGCGCTCGTTGAGGCTGGTAAGAATCGCCGTGAGCATGCCAATCAGGCCGGTCAGCACCACGAACAGCGACACCACGAACAGTGCTTGTTCGGCAGTGCCCATCAGGCTCCAGAGCTCCTGCAGGGCCACCCCAGGTAGGATCGCCAGCAGCGGCTCGCTGCGGTACTCATTGATCTCCCGCTGCAGGCTGAAGGTCGCGATCTTGCTGTTCAGCCCCAGCATGAATGCAGTGATGGCGGCAGGTTGCAGGTCCATCGCGCGTGCTTGCTCGGCGCTGATGCGCCCGGCGCCACGGGCGGGTACGCCGTTGTGCCAGTCGATATGGATCGCTTCCATACCCCCCAGGCTGATATGCAGGGTGCGATCGACCGGTGTGCCGGTGCGTTTGAGCACACCGACCACGGTGAATGGTTTGTCGTCGTGCTTGACCAGGCTGATGGCGGCCACGCCGTGGGCCAGTACCAGCTTGTCACCCAGCTTGTAATGCAGCGCCTCGGCCACTTCGGCGCCGAGCACCACTTCGAAGGGGTCGCTGGCGAACTCACGTCCCTGGCTCAGTTCCAGGTGCTGGCGGCGACCGTACTGGTAATGGCTGAAGTAATCCGCCGTGGTACCCATCACCCTGTAGCCACGGTGGGAGTCGCCCAGCGAGATCGGGATTGCCCACTTCACCCGTGGGTCCTGGGCATAATGCTGGAAGCTGTCCCAACGGATGTTGTTGGTGGCGTTACCAATGCGGAACACCGAATACAGCAGCAGGTTCACCGAGCCAGAGCGGGCGCCGACGATCAGGTCGGTTCCGCTGATGGTGCTGGCGAAGCTGGCGCGAGCCTCGGTACGGACCCGCTCCACGGCCAGCAGCAGGCACACCGACAAGGCAATGGCAAAAGCGGTCAGAAACGCAGTGAAACGGCGGTTGGCCAGGCTGGCCAGGGCAAGGCGGAGCAGGTACATCAGGCCTCCCGGGGCTTGGCGGCGCGGTTGAGGTCGGCCAGGGAAAGGTGGCGGTCGAACAGCGGTGCCAGGCTTTGATCGTGGCTGACGAACAACAAGCTTGCGCCGGCGGCGCGGCACTCATCGAACAGCAGGCGGATGAACGCTTCGCGGGTGTCGGTATCCAGTGCCGAAGTCGGCTCGTCGGCAATCACCAACTCGGGCTGGCCGATCAGTGCGCGGGCGGCGGCGACCCGCTGCTGCTGGCCGATCGACAGGCTGTCGGCGCGGCGGGCGAGCAGGGCGGGGTCGTCCAGGCCCAGGTGCGCCAACAGCGTGCTGGCTGCCTGGTCGACACCGCCATGGCGCTGCTCGGCGCGGGCCTTGCGGCTGCGCGAGAAGCGGCAGGGCAGCTCGACGTTTTCACGTACCGACAGAAATGGCAGCAGGTTGAACTGCTGAAAGATGTACCCCGTGTGATCCACCCGAAAACGGTCGCGGGCGCCCTGACTCAGCCCGCCGAGGTCCTGGCCGAGCAACTCGATACGGCCCTGGGCGGGCACGCTCACCCCGCCCAGCAGGCCCAGCAAGGTGGTCTTGCCACTGCCGCTGGGGCCCTTGAGGAACAAGGCTTCACCAGCGTTCAGGCGCAAGGCTGGAATGTCCAGCAGCGGCGGCTGACCTGGCCAGGCGAACACCAGGTCACGCAGTTCGATCAACGGCTGGCTCATTCAGAAGGCGACCGTTGCCTGGGCCGGCGTGGTTTCCACACCTTTCTGGCCATTGGGGCCGATCAGTTGCACGTTGATTTTCTGGGTGGCCGGGAAGGCCTTGAACAGTGGTGCCAGGTCCACCTGTGTCAGTTTCTCGGGGTTGGCGCAGGTCAGCTGGTAATGGGCGCCAATGTCGCTGTGTTGGTGCCCATGCTCATGATCGTCGCCATCCTCGTCGGCTTTCGGGGCGTCACCGAACAGCGGGCTTTCCAGCGCCTGCTGTTCTTCTTTGCAGCCTGCGGCAGCAGCCAGGCCGACCAGCGTCAACGGTTGTTCGAGCTGCTGGCGTACGGCGGCGACCTTGGCCTTGTCGGCATCGCTGCTGGCCGCGTGCTCGAAACCGACCAGGTTCATGGCCGGGCTGTCCAGCTCAAGCTCCAGGGTGTTGCCATCGAGTACGACGTTGAGCTTGGCTACGCCATGCTCATGGGCGCCGAGTGTGCCATGGGCGTGGTCGTGATCATGGTCATCGTGGGCATGGGCCACGGCCAGTGGCAGCAAGGCGAAGGGCAGGGCGAGCAGCAGGCGACGCATGGACGACTCCGGAGCGGGCTGGAAGATTGAGTTATGTTATAACAATTTTTCTGCGCGCCGCCAGCCTGCGTGGCTAAGGTTTCATGTTGCGGTAGCATGGCTGCATTGACCTGGGCTCAAGGAATGCATCATGAGAATTCGCGGACAGATTGGTGAATGGCCAGTGGACCTGACCATTGAGCTGGCGCCAGAAGAGTGGGCGCAGCTGGGGCAACGGGTGACGGGGCGTGAGGCGTCTGTAGACGCAACCGCAGTGGTCCACGCCCCGCCAAGTCAGGATGATGGGCAATGGGCAACAGCACGTGAGTTACTGCAACGGGCCGGGCACGTCGCAGGGCCTCAGCTGTTGGAGCAATTGGAAGCGCTGGTAGGAAGTGTCGCGGCAGGTAAACGATTGTTGGTCAGGTTGCGCCATAGTCCAGATGTGCGGGTTGAAAACGTGGGTGATGCGCCGGTTTACCATTGGGTGGGGCCACGAAAAGCCGAATGACCTGTCATTTCTGCCAGTTGTGACGCTTTGGGTGATACGTGACAGTCACCTGAACGGCACTACCGCGGGTGGAAAAAATGGATATCAGCAATGGCGCAAACGATGAAGTCCGCTCCGGCGAGGATAGCCTTTACGGCTGGCCCTTCATGGTGTTCTTCGACTGGCGCAAGGTGAATGAGTATTGGAACGCTCATGCGCTAGAACCGCAGGGCGACGGGTTCTGTGCGAAGGATATCGAGTTTGAAATCGACACGACAATGGAATCGGCGCGGTACTTCCGATGCTCATTGGGGCCATTGAAATTGCAGGTGACGGGCGGTGACGGTAGCCCGTTACGGTGGGTGGTCAGACGCAGAATCTTGTCGTGTGTAGTTATTCACCTGGCCCGTTCATTGGGTGGGCGGACAAGGATCATCACTCAAGTACGGCATGTCATAGAGGAGCAAGGTATTGAGCTCTGCCTGGAAATAGACCTCGAAGCCAACGCAGGACGCTATGACAGTGAGCATCGGGTTTCACTAGGGTGGGCTAAATATCCCGTTTTCTATCTCTCCAGTGCCTATCAAGCATCCACTCGCGATGAACAGGGGGCATTGCCCTATGCGCTCTTTTTCAAGGGGCAGGCTGATTCCAGCAAATTCATTCAGCTTGGTAAAATTCAGCCGTTGAGCACCGGGGTACTCAAACCCATGCATTTCTGGCTTCGTTCGGTAACCCCGGTAAATACACAATCATCGTTTCTAGCCCTGCATCCAGTGATTGGGGAGCACGGTAGCGGTTCGTTTCCCAACACCTACCCTTCTATTCCTGTATCAACGGCAGGCGTGTCCATGGTGCTGGATGCGACGCGCTATCCTGGGGCAGTGCTTGCCCAGCAGGATATACAAGACTGCCCCAGCCTCTTCATCCCACCGGGGCTTGTGCAGAGTGGGGTCTTGGAAACGGATGGCTCAATTGTTAGGAGTCGCTTTGAACGTCAACTGAATGAGCGTCCATTCGCACAGGTGCAAGTTGAGGGCCAGTCGTTCGGCCTTGAACCCATGGTGCGGGTGATTAATGGGGCGCAAACGGTAACGCTGAGCCTTTTGCCCAGTAATACAGGTGAGCCTCCAAAGTGGGGGAGTCAATATGGCGGTCAGGTAGAGCCAAAGGGTTGGGGGTGTACCTTCCTACCTGACGAACGGGAAGCATCTGGTATCGAGACACTGTGCGAGTATTGCGTTATTCAGGCCGCTGTGGATAACCGCGCGTTCACGTCCACAGTTGTGGTTCTTCGAGGCGTACCGACCGGCTATATTCGTTTGACGCCGTCATTACATGGTCATGTAAAGCTGTGCTATCGAATGGGAGGTCAGGAAGTCGTTATCCCCCATGAAAAAACCTATTGGAATGGGCTTAACTGTTTTATTGCCAGCAATGGGGCTATCGAACGGTTTGATAATGAGCCCTTTTGTATCATTCGGGCGCACAGCGATCTGGGCGAGGCGTTGATCTGGGCAGTGTTGATCTTGCCTGTCCCACTGATCGACGCGCAGACGGCGCTGAGCCTTGATATTGGCTAATACCTATAGAGTCGATCGATGCAGCCGCCCGATGTCAGGCGGCCGTACCTGGCATTGGCTATCAATACATCGCAGCGAACAGCTTGCGTCGGTAAACGTTGACCAGCGGGTGATCATTGCCCAGTAGCTCGAACACCTGCAGCAATGCCTTCTGCGGCAGCCCATTCTCATAGGCACGGTTACGCTGGAACAGCTTCAGCAACCCCTCCAGCGCCGCCTCATACTGCTGGCGCGCCAGTTGCTGGATGCTCAGCTGATAAGCCGCCTCGTCATCCTGCGGGTTCTGCGCCAGGCGGCTTTTCAGGTCAGCCACTTCCGGCAGGCTGGCAGCCTGGCGCAGGAAGGTCAGCTGGGCCTTGGCGCCCGCCAGTGCAGCTTTGTGTTCGTCAGTCTTGACCGCATCCAATACCACCTGCGCTTCGCCCAGCTCACCACGCTCGGCCAGGCAGCGAGCGTACAGAATCAGCGCTTCGGCATTGCTGTTGTCCTCACCCAGCAGCACCTGCAGCAGTGCTTCGGCTTCGGCGAAGCGGCTTTCGGCAAACAGTGCCTTGGCCTGCTCCAGCGGCGAAGCGACGGGTGCGGCGGGCATTTGCACATGCGGCTCGAGCATGGCGCGAATCGCCGATTCCGGCTGTGCTCCGGCGAAACCGTCCACCGGCTGGCCGTCCTTGAACAGGACCACGGTCGGCAGGCTGCGGATGCCGAACTGGGCAACCACCTGTTGCTCCACGTCGCAATTGATCTTGGCCAGCAGCAGTTCGCCCTGGTAACCCTCGGCGATCTTGGCCAGCAACGGCATCAGCGCCTTGCACGGCGCGCACCACTCGGCC
>NZ_BCBQ01000135.1:0-11382 GCF_001320885.1 Pseudomonas sp. NBRC 111140 | reverse complement strand
CACGGCCGATGGCCAGGGTGGCAACCGGCACGCCAGCAGGCATCTGCACGATCGACAGCAGCGAATCGACGCCCGACAGCATCGACGACTGCACCGGCACGCCCAGCACCGGCAGATGGGTCTTGGCGGCGCACATGCCTGGCAGGTGGGCTGCGCCACCGGCACCGGCGATGATCACCTCGATGCCACGGCCCTCGGCCTCCTCGGCATACTGGAACAGCAGATCCGGGGTGCGGTGAGCGGAAACCACCTTCACTTCGTAGGGAATGCCGAGTTTTTCCAGCATATCGGCGGTGTGGCTAAGGGTGGACCAATCGGACTTGGAGCCCATGATCACGCCAACCAGTGCACTCATCGTCGAGCCTCTTCGCTTGTGCGCCCGCAGGCGCGTCAAAAAACAACAAGCCACGCGGGACGACCGGCGTGGCTTGTTTGCTGATCAGGACCGGATGCATCCGGTCGAAAGGCCGCGCAGTATACCGTAAGGTAGTGCGATTAAGGCACCCCGGCGACCAACTGTCGGGCCTTATTTTTCGGGGCTTTGGCTGACTTTTGGGTCAACCGCCGCCGCCCCCTCGAGCTTGCGCCACAACAGCCTGACGTTGGCCTTGCGCACCAGGGCGCAGCGGTACAGGCGAATTTCCAGTGGCACATGCCACTGGCTGCCGCCGCAGACAGCCAGTTCGCCCCGTTCCAGCTCGCCTCGCATCGACAGGCGCGGCACCCAGGCGATGCCCAGGCCTTCCAACGCCATGCTTTTAAGGCTGTCGGCCATGGCGGTTTCATAGACGGTGGTATAGCGCAGGTTGCGCTGGCGCAGCAGCAAATTCACCGACCGCCCGAGGAATGCACCCGCGGTATAGGCCAGCAGCGGCACGCTGCCCTCGCCTTCCAGGTCGAACAATGGCTTGCCTTCAGCATCCACTGCACACACCGGCAGCATTTCCGTAGTGCCCATGTGCAGCGACGGGAAGATCTCGGCATCCATCTGCAGGGCCGCATCCGGGTCGTAGAAAGCCAGCATCAGGTCACAGCCGCCCTCGCGCAATGCGTGCACGGCATCTCCGACGTTAGTCGCAACCAGGCGGGTGGCGATGTTCAAACCGTCGTTGCGCAACTGGGCAACCCAACGGGGGAAAAAGCCTGATGCCAAGGAGTGTGCCGCCGCTACCTGAACCACCTCGCCCTGCCCACCCTCAAGGTGATGTAAATGGCGGAGAATTTCGCCCAACTGGTCGACAACGGTGCGCGCTGTGACGAGAAAAAGCTGCCCGGCTTCGGTCAGTTCGATCGGTGTGCGGGAACGGTTCACCAGTTGCAGGCCCAGCGCCGCTTCAAGGCTGCGAATGCGCCGGCTGAAGGCCGGTTGGGTCACGAAACGCCGCTCTGCCGCCTGGGAAAAACTGCGGGTAGCGGCCAGCGCACTGAAGTCTTCCAGCCATTTGCTTTCAAGGTTCACGAAGCACATCTCCCGGCATGCACCAAAATGGAACACGCTCGAATGTCAATTGGCGTCACACGAAACACTATGCCGTTTGTGCATAGGTTAGCGTGCAACAGCATTGGCCGCAAAATCACCTTCAGGCCTAGGATTGGCGCCATTCCGGCATGTGCCGGGTCAAAATCGAGATGATATACATCATGTCCTCCGCTGCATCGTTCCGCGTCGAAAAAGACTTGTTGGGTACCCTTGAAGTTCCTGCAGATGCCTACTACGGCATCCAGACCCTGCGCGCTGCCAACAACTTCCACCTCTCCGGTGTTCCACTGTCGCACTACCCGAAGCTGGTCGTGGCCCTGGCCATGGTCAAGCAGGCCGCTGCCGACGCCAACCGTGAGCTGGGTCACCTGAGCGATGCCAAGCACGCTGCCATCACCGCAGCCTGCGCCCGCCTGATCAAAGGCGATTACCACGACCAGTTCGTGGTGGACATGATCCAAGGCGGTGCTGGTACTTCTACCAACATGAACGCCAACGAAGTCATTGCCAATGTTGCACTGGAGGCCATGGGCCACCAGAAGGGTGAGTACCAGTACCTGCACCCGAACAACGACGTGAACATGGCGCAGTCGACCAACGACGCCTACCCGACCGCTATCCGTCTGGGCCTGCTGCTGGGCCACGACGCACTGCTGGCCAGCCTCGACAGCCTGATTCAGGCCTTCGCTGCCAAGGGTAAAGAATTCGACCACGTACTGAAGATGGGCCGTACCCAGCTGCAGGACGCCGTACCGATGACCCTGGGCCAGGAATTCCGCGCCTTCGCCACCACCATGACCGAAGACCTGCAGCGCCTGCGCTCGCTGGCCCCGGAACTGCTGACCGAAATCAACCTGGGCGGTACCGCCATCGGCACCGGCATCAACGCCGACCCTGGCTACCAGGCTCTGGCCGTACAGCGCCTGGCCGCCATCAGTGGCCAGCCGCTGGTACCGGCTGCCGACCTGATCGAAGCCACTTCCGACATGGGCGCCTTCGTGCTGTTCTCCGGCATGCTCAAGCGTACCGCGGTCAAGCTCTCGAAAATCTGTAACGACTTGCGTCTGCTGTCCAGCGGCCCGCGCACCGGCATCAACGAGATCAACCTGCCAGCGCGTCAGCCAGGCAGCTCGATCATGCCAGGCAAGGTCAACCCGGTTATCCCGGAAGCCGTCAACCAGGTGGCCTTCGCCATCATGGGCAACGACCTGGCCCTGACCGTCGCCGCCGAAGGTGGCCAGCTGCAGCTGAACGTGATGGAGCCGCTGATCGCCTACAAGATCTTCGACTCGATCCGCCTGCTGCAACGCGCCATGGACATGCTGCGCGAGCACTGCATCGTCGGCATCACCGCCAACGAACAGCGCTGCCGTGAACTGGTCGAGCACTCGATCGGCCTGGTCACTGCACTGAACCCGTACATCGGCTACGAAAACGCCACCCGTATCGCCCGCGTTGCCCTGGAAAGCGGCCGCGGCGTGCTGGAACTGGTGCGTGAAGAGAAGCTGCTGGACGACGCGATGCTCGACGACATCCTGCGTCCAGAAAACATGATCGCCCCGCGCCTGGTTCCGCTGAAGTCGTAACCAGCCCGCTGCAAACAGTCTCACCAGGTTAAGGGACTAGACACCTCTCAACCTTTCAAGGCCCGAGCCTATGCTTCGGGCCTTTTTTTTGCCTGATGGTTTTGCCGCCACCAGGCGGCCTCGGATATCGGCACACAACTTGCTCCATAATGCGTCCCAGGCCAACGGGATTACCCAGCATGCTGCACAGTCACCTGACCACCCTCAATGCGGTTTCGCTGATCCTCAATGTCTTTCAGGCAGACGGTTGCGAGGCCTCGGCACTGCTGGCCGGCAGCGGCATCGGCCCGGCAGACCTGGGCCACGCCGATGCGCGCATCACCACCCAGCAGGAACTGCAGGTGTGCGCCAACGCAGTGGCCCGGCGTGAGGACATCGGCCTGGAGCTGGGCCGGCGCATGCATGTGTCGTGCTACGGCATGCTCGGTTACGCCCTGCTCTCCAGTGCCACTTTGGGTGACGCCTTGCGCCTGGCGCTGCAGTATCCGGCACTGCTGGGAACAGTCTTCAAGCTGCGTTTGCTCGACGACGGCCAGCGCGTCTGGTTCAGCGCCAGCGACTATCACGACAGCCCTGCGCTGAGCGCGTTCAACGCAGAGTTCTGCCTGGTTTCGCTGAAAGTCATCTGCGACGACCTGCTTGGCCGCCCGTTGCCGCTGCTGGGCACCCGTTTCGAGCACCCTCGTCCTGGTTACCACACACGCTATGCCGATGCGTTCCAATGCCCGATCGGCTTCTCCGCCGAGGACAATGCCTTTGCCTTCGAAAGGCGCTGGCTGGATATGCCGCTGCCGCTGGCCGACCCGATTACCCACAAGGCCATGAGTGAACGCTGCCGACGCCTGAACCTGGAGTTCACGGGCCGCCAGGCCTGGCTAGGGCGGATTCGCCAGCTGCTGGTGCAGCAGTTGGACGCAGCACCGGGGCTGGAAGGGCTGGCGAGGCAGATGAACTGCTCGTCGCGCACCCTGCGTCGGCATTTACAGGCGTTGGGCTGCAGTTATCAACAGCTGCTGGACGAGCTAAGGTTCGAACGGGCCAAGCAGTTGTTGACAGACGAGCAAATGCCGATTTACCGGATTGCCGAGACCTTGGGCTTCAGTGAGACGGCCAGCTTTCGGCATGCGTTCCAACGCTGGAGTGGTGTGGCGCCCAGCCACTTTCGCGGTTGAGCTGCTGCGGCCAAAGCGCTTGGCCATATCGATCCCCTTTTGGCCATTTGCGTCGTTCTCCCGTACTGATCCGCCCATGACAATGGACCCACGCCAGTACCCACCGGAGAACAACAATGCTGACGATCTATTCCGATGACCACCGCCTGCACCACGGCCGCTGCGAGCTGATCGACGGCAAGCTGATGCCCTGCTTCGAAATGCCTTCGCGTGCAGACCATGTGCTCGACCAGGTAAAAAAGCGCAACCTCGGCGATATCCAAGGCCCTACCGATTTCGGCCGCGCGCCGTTGCTTCGCATCCACAGCGCCGACTACCTGAACTTCTTCGAGGGCGCCTGGGCCCGCTGGGCCGCATTGGGCCATGAGGGCGACCTGCTACCCTTCACCTGGCCTGCACGCACCCTGCGCCAGGTAAAACCCACTGGCCTGCACGGTGAGCTGGGCTACTACAGTTTCGATGCCGGTGCACCGATCACCGCCGGCACTTGGCAAGCGGCCTACAGCGCCGCCCAGGTCGCCCTTACCGCCCAGGCAGCGATCCAGCAAGGTGCCCATTCGGCCTTCGCGCTGTGCCGTCCGCCAGGGCACCACGCCGCTGGCGAAGTGATGGGTGGCTACTGCTACCTCAACAACGCCGCCATCGCCGCTCAGGCCTTCCTCGACCAAGGCCGGCGCAAGGTTGCCATCCTCGACGTCGACTACCATCACGGCAACGGAACCCAGGACATCTTCTACAGCCGCGATGATGTGTTCTTTGCCTCGATCCACGGCGACCCGCAGGATGAATTCCCGTTCTTCCTCGGCTATGCCGATGAAACCGGCGAAGGCGCCGGCGAGGGCTGCAACATCAACTACCCCTTGCCGGCCGGTAGCGACTGGGCTGCCTGGAGTGCCGCCCTGGAAGACGCCTGCCAGCGCATCGCCCGCTATGACGCCGACGTACTGGTGATCTCCCTGGGTGTGGACACCTTCAAGGATGACCCCATCTCGCAGTTCAAGTTGGACAGCCCGGACTACCTGGAGATGGGCCAGCGCATCGGCCAGCTGGGCAAGCCGACCTTGTTCGTGATGGAAGGCGGCTACGCTGTGGAAGAAATCGGTATCAACGCGGTCAATGTGCTGGAAGGCTTCCAGCGCGCCCAGCCAGGAGCCCGGTAATGGTCCGACTCAAGCGTCTGCTCACCCCGTTCATCGCTGCCACCCTGTTCACCGGTGCCCTGCACGCCCAAGCGGAGCAGCGCACCCTGCGTGTGTATAACTGGTTCGATTACATCACCCCGCAGACCTTGACCGACTTCCAGAAGGACAGCGGCGTCAAACTGGTGTACGACATCTTCGACACCAACGAAGCACTGGAGGCCAAGTTGCTCACCGGCAACTCCGGCTATGACGTGGTGGTACCGTCCAACGTGTTCCTCGCCAAACAGATCGAAGCCGGGGTTTTCCAGCCGCTGGACCGCAGCAAGCTGCCGAACTGGCAACACCTGGACCCGGCGCTGATGAAGCTGATCGAAGCCAACGACCCGGGCAACAAGTTTGCCGTGCCGTATATGTATGGCACCGTGTTGATCGGCTTCAACCCGGCCAAGGTCAAGGCGGCGCTGGGCGACAATGCGCCGGTGGACAGCTGGGACCTGATCTTCAAGGAAGAGAACATCGCCAAGCTCAAGCAGTGCGGCGTAGCCCTGCTCGACTCGCCATCGGAGATCATGCCTCTGGCCCTGCAGTACCTGGGCTTGCCGCCGAACAGCGACAAACCGGCCGACTACAAGAAGGCCGAGGAACTGATGCTGAAGATTCGCCCGCATATCACCTACTTCCATTCCTCGAAGTACATGGCAGATATTGCCAATGGCGACATCTGCGTGGCGGTAGGCTACAGCGGCAGCTTCTCGCAGGCCGCCAACCGCGCCCGTGAGGCGAAAAATGGCGTGGTGGTGGACATGCGCCTGCCCAAGGAAGGCGCGCCGATCTGGTTCGACATGCTGTCGATTCCGAAGGGCGCGGCCAACCCGGAGGATGCGCATGCGTTCATCAACTACCTGCTGCGACCCGAGGTGATCGCACCCATCAGCGACTTCGTTGGGTATCCGAACCCGAACAAAGATGCGACCGCCAAGGTGAACCCGACGATTCGCAACAACCCCAACCTGTACCCGACGGCCGAGGCGATGGCCAAGCTGTATACCCTCAAGCCCCTGGCACGGGATGCCGAACGGGCGCGAACCCGGGCCTGGACGCGGATCAAGTCCGGCACCTGAGTCACCCACGAAGGGCCGCACAGCGGCCCCATTCACTTTCTCCAGGCTTTGCGCAGCTTCATCAGGGCCTCGGCAATCTCACCCTCAGGCACCGCCGCAAACCCCAGCACCAAGCCCGCTCGCTTATCCACAGGCACATCGCTATCCGCCAACCAGAAATTGCTCAGCGGTGTTACCTCCACGCCCACCGCCTCCGCTCTTGCCACCAGTTCCTGCTCTTTCGCAAAGTTATCCACATCGACCTTCACATGCAGCCCGGCCGCCACTTCCGGCATTGCGCCCAACCCCGGAACATCCACTGGCCAACCGGCCTTGAGCACATTGCGCCGGTTCAACGCCGCCTTGCGCATACGGCGGATATGCCGCTGAAAATGCCCGCGGGCCATGAACTCGGCCATCACGCACTGGCTGCTGACCTCCGAATGCCGCACCGCTAGCGCCTTGCCCTGGCTGAACGCCTGCGCCAGCTGCGGCGGGAGCACCAGATAGCCCAGGCGTAACGCCGGGAAGGCGATCTTGCCAAAGGTGCCGACATACAGCACCCGCCCGTGCCGGTCGAGCGCTGCCAGCGGGGCCAGCGGCGCGCCACTGTAGCGATACTCGCCGTCGTAGTCGTCCTCGATGACCCAGCCATCGCTGCGTTCCGCCCAGGCCAGCAATGCCAGGCGGCGCGCCAGGCTCATGGTCACCCCGGTCGGGTACTGGTGAGCAGGCGTGACATAGGCCAGCCGGCAATCCGGCCGTTGCTCGAGCCGGCCGCAATCCATGCCGTCTTCATCCACCGGCACGCCAAACACTCGGCCACCCGCCAGCGTGAAAGCATGACCGGCCGCCCGATAGCCTGGGTTTTCCACAGCCACACCGTCGCCAGGTTGCAGCAGCAGCTGTGCACAAAGGCTGATGGCCTGCTGCGCACCACTGGTGATCACAATTTGTTCAGCCGTGCAGCTCAGCCCGCGCGAGCGGCGCAGGTAAGCCGCGATCAACTCGCGTAAAGCCGGCTCACCTGCCGGATCACCGTAGCCCAGCTGTTCAGGGGAAGGGTTGCGCCAGAAACCCGCCTGCAGCTTGGCCCAGACGTCAAATGGGAACAGGTCGAATGCCGGAATACCGACGCGAAAAGCACGAGGCGCACCGCTTCTTGGCGAGGGCAAATGACCACTTTTCAAGCGCTGCAAAGGCTCGCTCAAACGTCGATCGCTGGATAAATCATCAGTATTTCCAACGGAAAATGTGGATAACCCTGTTGATAAACCCAGGGATAACCCTGTGGATACTTGTGTGGATAGTTTCGGAAGCTGGCTAACGTACGTGCCATCACCGACGCGGCTTTCGATGTAGCCTTCGGCATACAGTTGGTCATAGGCACGCACCACGCTGTTGCGTGACAGCGCCAGCATGCCCGCCAGGTCACGTGTGGCCGGCAGCCGCGTGCCACTGCTCAGGCGCCCATCCAGCACCCGCGCCCGTAACGCCTGATAAAGCTGCTGGCTAAGCCCGCGACGGCGATCAAGGGCGATGCCGGCAGGGTCGAAAGGCAGTATGAGGGGCTGCTGGCTCATGGCATTGGACCTATCAAATCAGACAGTAATGGCTCTTACCCAGAACCAATAGCCTGCCTAGGATGAAGCCATTCGACAAGGATCCCGCCCATGTACAACAGCAAACCCCACCAGGAACACGACCTCGCCCGCCTGCACCAACACATGCTGGACACCCGCCTGGCCGTTCTGGTCAGCCACGGCGAGCAGGGCCTGCTGGCCACGCACCTGCCGGTGCTGGTCGATACCGCTGAGGGCGAGTTCGGCACAGTATATGCCCACCTGGCCCGGGCCAACCGCCAATGGCAAGACCTCGAGCAAGGCGGCGAAGCGCTGCTGGTGTTCCCCGGCGCCGATGCCTATGTCAGCCCCAGCTACTACCCAAGCAAGGCCGATAACCCCAAGGTGGTGCCGACCTGGAACTACCTGGCTGTGCACGCCTATGGCCCGGCCGATGTTATCCATGAGGCCGAGCCGCTGCTGGCGATCGTAAGCCGCCTGACCGACCGACACGAACAGGGGCGCAGCGAACCGTGGAAGGTCACCGATGCCCCTGCTGACTACCTCGACGGCATGCTCCGCGCCATCGTCGGGGTCCGCCTGCCCATCGCCCGCCTGCAAGGCGCGCGCAAGCTCAGCCAGAACCGCTCCGAGCAAGACATCGCCGGTGTGTGCGAAAGCCTGAGCGCCAGTACCGATCAACAAGACAACCAACTCGCGGCGCACATGCGCCAACTCTGAAGGAATAGCCCCATGTCTAGCGTTACCCTGCGCCCTGTCACCGCCCAAGATCACGCCGCCTGGCAGGCCCTGTGGCAGGCCTACTTGCACTTCTACGAAACCGAGTTGGCCGATGAAGTCAGCCAGAGCACCTGGCAGCGCCTGCTCGACCCTAACGAGCCAACCCATTCGGCACTGGCCTGGGTCGATGGCAAGGCCGTGGGGATGGTCAACTTCATCTACCATCGCTCCAACTGGAGCATCGAGAATGCCTGCTACCTGCAAGACCTGTACGTGGACAGCACGCAGCGTGGCCTGGGCATCGGTCGGCAACTGATCGAACACGTCTACTCCACCGCCAAGGCCGATAACTGCAGCAAGGTGCACTGGCTGACCCACGAAACCAACGCCACCGCCATCAGCCTGTATCAGCAGGTTGCCGAGCGCTCGGGCTTCATCCAATTCCGCAAAGGTTTGTAGGCCAGATATGACTGACGCATTGAACTGGAAACCCGCCGCAACACCCAAGGCCGAGCCAATCGAAGGCCGCTTCATCCGCCTGGAAAAGCTCGACCCGGTGCGCCATGGCAACGACCTCTGGGAGGTACTGCAGGGGCCAGCCTCCGACCCAGTGCTGTGGGACTACCTGCCCTACGGCCCATTCGCCGAACGTGCCGCCTTCGATCGCTGGCTGGAAGGCAACGCTGCAGGCCAGGACCCGCTGTACTACACCGTCATCGACCGCGCTAGTGGCCAGGCCCAGGGCATCCTCACCCTGATGTCGATCGTGCCCGACCACGGCCGAATCGAAATCGGCCATATCGCTTTCGGCGCCCCCATGCAGCGCACACCCAAGAGCACCGAGGCGGTGTACCTGCTGGGCAAGCTCGGCTTCGAACTGGGCAACCGCCGGCTGGAGTGGAAGTGCAATAACGCCAACGCCCGCTCGAAGCGTGCAGCGGAGCGATTTGGCTTCACCTACGAAGGGGTTTTCCGCAAACACTTGGTGGTGAAGGACCACAACCGCGATACGGCCTGGTATTCGATTACCGATGATGAATGGCCGGCGGTGGCTGCCGGCTTCGAGCGGTGGCTGGGTGAGGATAATCAGCAGCCAGGCGGGCAGCGACAAACATTGGAAGCGTGCCGCAACGGTTGATTTTTGTATTGGCTTGCTGGCGACAGGGCCATCAAATGCAGCACAAAAAAAAGGGGAGCATCCGCTCCCCAGAGGTAAACCGCTTGTGGATGAAGGCCTGAATCAGCCCTCGATCTCGATCAGGATTTCACCCGGCGTCACGCGATCGCCCTTGGCCACATGGATGGCGACGACCTTGCCGGCGATGGCCGCCTGCACTTCGGTCTCCATCTTCATGGCTTCGGTGATCAGCACGGCCTGACCGGCCTTGACCACGTCACCTTCCTTGACCAGCACATCGACGATGTTGCCTGGCATGGTGGTGCTGACGTGGCCTGGGTCGGTGGCTTGCTTGCGTTTGCTGCCGCCGCCGCCGACGAATTCGTTGAGTGGTTCGAACACCACTTCTTCCGGCATGCCGTCGATGGACAGGTAGAAGTGGCGCTTGCCTTCGGCCTTCACACCCACACCCGTGATGTCGACGCGGTAGGTTTCGCCGTGCACGTCGATGACGAACTCGGTCGGTACGCCTTCACCGCCAGGGGCAGAAACGGCGCCAGCTTCTGGAATCGGCAGCAGGGCTTCCGGGGTGAGCGTGCCGGCTTCGCGTTCTTCGAGGAACTTGCGGCCAATGTCCGGGAACATGGCAAAGGTCAGCACGTCCTCTTCACAGCGGGCCAGGGCGCCGATGTCGGTACGCAGCTTGGCCATCTCCGGCTTCAGCAGGTCGGCCGGGCGCACGTCGATCACTTCTTCGCTGCCGATCGCCTGGCGGCGCAGTTGCTCGTTGACCACACCTGGCGCCTTGCCGTAACCGCCTTGCAGGTACAGCTTCACCTCGTTGGTGATGGTCTTGTAGCGCTCGCCGGCCAGCACGTTGAAGAACGCCTGGGTGCCGACGATCTGCGAGGTCGGCGTTACCAGCGGCGGGTAACCAAGGTCTTCACGCACACGTGGGATCTCAGCCAGCACTTCGTTCATGCGGTTGAGCGCACCCTGCTCTTTCAACTGGTTGGCCAGGTTGGAAATCATGCCGCCCGGCACCTGGTTGACCTGCACGCGGGTGTCCACGGCGGTGAACTCGCTTTCGAACTGGTGGTACTTCTTGCGCACGGCGTAGAAGTACAGGCCGATTTCCTGCAGCAGTTCCAGGTCCAGGCCGGTATCGAACTCACTGCCCTTGAGCGCGGCAACCATCGACTCGGTACCCGGGTGGCTGGTGCCCCAGGCGAAGCTGGAAATGGCGGTGTCGATGTGGTCTGCACCGTTTTCCACAGCCTTGAGCTGGCACATGGCCGCCAGGCCGGCGGTGTCGTGGGAGTGGATGAACACCGGCAGCGACTGCTCGGCCTTCAGCGCCTTGACCAGCTCGCCAGTGGCGAATGGGGTCAGCAGGCCGGCCATGTCCTTGATCGCTACCGAGTCGCAACCCATGGCTTCCATCTGCTTGGCTTGGTTCACGAAGGCTTCGATGGTGTGCAC
>NZ_BCBQ01000134.1:0-11385 GCF_001320885.1 Pseudomonas sp. NBRC 111140 | reverse complement strand
CAGGATACCGGCAATGGCGATGGCACCCGAGGTGATCTCCAGCGCGTGCTTGGCTTCGCCACCGGCGTGGCCGGCACTTTCCGGCAGCACGCCTGCCAGTGGCGGGGTGATCCAGGCACCGACGAAGGTCGACAGCACGATCAGCACGCCCAGCGGCAGCCAGTGGCTGATGCCGTGGCCAGCATGGGCTTCGGTCTTGGCTTCGCCGTGGAAGGCGATGAAGATCAGGCGGAAGGTGTACAGCGAGGTCATGAACGCGCCCACCAGGCCAGCGTACAGCAAGCCGGTGTTGCCGCTGGCGAAGGCTTCCCAGAGGATCTCGTCCTTGGAGTAGAAGCCCACGGTCACGATCGGCAGGGCAGCCAGGGCTGCGCCACCGACCACGAAGCTGGCGTAGGCCAGTGGCAGTTTCTTCCACAGGCCACCCATCTTGAAGATGTTCTGCTCGTGGTGGCAGGCAACGATCACCGCACCGGAGGCAAGGAACAGCAGGGCCTTGAAGAAGGCGTGGGTCATCAGGTGGAAGATCGCCGCGTCCCAGGCACCTACGCCCAGGGCCAGGAACATGTAGCCGATCTGGCTCATGGTCGAGTAGGCGAGGATACGCTTGATGTCGGTTTGCACCAACGCGGCGAAGCCGGCCAGCACCAGGGTCACACCACCGACCACACCTACCAGGTGCAGGATGTCCGGTGCCAGCAGGAACAGGCCGTTGGTACGGGCGATCAGGTACACGCCCGCGGTCACCATGGTAGCGGCGTGGATCAGTGCCGAAACCGGGGTCGGGCCCGCCATCGCGTCGGCCAGCCAGGTCTGCAGTGGCAGCTGGGCCGATTTACCCACCGCACCACCCAGCAGCATCAGCGTTGCCAGCACCATCCAGGTGTCGCCAGCCTGGAACTTCTGTGGTGCCAGCACCAGCAGTTCCTGCACGTTCAGGGTACCCAGCTGGGCGAACAGGATGAACAGGCCGATGGCCATGAACACGTCGCCGATGCGGGTGACGATGAATGCCTTGAGTGCCGCGTTACCGTTGTTGCGGTTGCTGTAGTAGAAACCGATCAACAGGTACGAGCACAGGCCCACGCCTTCCCAGCCGAAGTAGATGAACAGCAGGTTGTCGCCAAGGATCAGGAACAGCATGCTGGCGATAAACAGGTTGGTGTACGAGAAGAAGCGCGAGTAGCCCGCTTCGCCGCGCATGTACCAGGACGCGAACAGGTGGATCAGGAAGCCGACACCGGTCACCACGCCGAGCATGGTGATCGACAGGCCGTCCAGGTACAGGGTGAAGTTCGGCGCGAAGCCGTCCACCGACATCCATTGCCACAGCAGCTGGCTGTAGGCGCCGCCTTCAGGCGGGGCAACGTTGAATTGCCAGATGACGTAGGCGGCGGTCGCGGCCGACAGGCCTACCGAGCCGACGCCGATCAGGGCGGACAGGTTCTCCGAGAACCGCCCGCGCGAGAACGACAGCAGCAGGAAGCCGACGAGGGGGAAGACGAAAGTCAGGAAGAGAAGGTTCATCCGCGCATCTCACTGGCAGCATCGATGTCGAGAGTGTGGAAGCGGCGATACAGCTGCAGCAGGATGGCCAGGCCAATACTGGCCTCGGCGGCTGCCAGGCTGATCACCAGAATGAACATCACCTGGCCGTCGGGCTGGACCCAACGGGCACCGGCGACGACGAACGCCAGGGCAGAGGCGTTCATCATGACTTCCAGGCTCATGAGCACGAAGAGGATGTTGCGGCGGACCATCAGGCCAACCAGACCTAAGCAGAACAGGATACCGGCGACCGCCAGACCATGCTCGAGAGGGATAGCACCCATGATTTACTCCTTCGCCTCGTTGCGGCCCAGGTGGAAGGCGGTGACGGCTGCAGCCAGCAGCAGCATCGAAGCCAGTTCGACCACCAGCAGGTACGGGCCGAACAGGCTGATGCCCACTTCTTTCGGGCCCACGGTGGTGCCACTGATGCCAGCGCCGCTCGGGGTGACGAACAGCACGTACAGCAGCTCTGCCAGCAGCAGGGCGCCCAGGATTACCGGCCCTGCCCAGATACCGGGCTTGAGCCAGCCGCGTTCCTGGGCGACCGAAGCCGGCCCGAGGTTGAGCATCATCACGACGAACACGAACAGCACCATGATGGCGCCGGCGTAGGCGATCACTTCCAGGGCGCCGGCGAACGGCGCACCCAGGGAGAAGAAGATCATGGCCACGGAAATCAGCGAAATGATCAGGTAAAGCAAGGCGTGCACGGGGTTGGTGCCGGTAACCACCCGAAGGGTGGAGACCACGGCGATCCCGGATGCGAAGTAGAAAGCGAATTCCATCTTTCTGTCCTTATGGGAGCAAGCTCTTCACGTTGATCGGCTCGGCTTCGTTCTGTGCAGAGCCCTTCGGCTTGCCAGCGATCGCCATACCCGCAACACGGTAGAAGTTGTAGTCAGGGTTCTTGCCGGGGCCGGAGATCAGCAGATCTTCTTTCTCGTACACCAGGTCCTGACGCTTGAACTCGGCCATTTCGAAATCCGGGGTCAGCTGGATCGCGGTGGTCGGGCACGCTTCTTCACACAGGCCGCAGAAAATGCAACGCGAGAAGTTGATGCGGAAGAACTCCGGGTACCAGCGGCCGTCCTCGGTCTCGGCCTTCTGCAGCGAAATGCAGCCAACCGGGCAGGCCACCGCGCAGAGGTTGCACGCTACGCAGCGCTCCTCGCCATCGGGGTCGCGGGTAAGGACGATGCGGCCGCGGTAGCGCGGCGGCAGGTACACGGGCTCTTCGGGGTACTGCAGGGTGTCGCGCTTGCGAAACCCGTGGGAGAACACCATGGCCAGGCTGCGCAGCTGTGTGCCGGTGCCCTTAACGATGTCGCCGATATACTTGAACATGGGTCAAATCCTCACTGGGCCGCGACGGCTGGCGTGTTGTAGAGCACGATCGCAGCGGTCACCAGCAAATTGATCAGGGTCAGCGGCAGGCAGAACTTCCAGCTGAAGTCCATCACCTGGTCATAGCGCGGGCGCGGGATCGAGGCGCGCAGCAGGATGAACAGCATGATGAAGAACGCGGTCTTCAAGGCGAACCACAGGAACGGCACTTGCGGCAGAATGCCGAACGGGCCGTGCCAGCCGCCGAAGAACAGGGTTACCAGCAGCGCCGAGATGAGGATGATGCCGATGTACTCACCGACGAAGAACATGCCCCATTTCATGCCGGCATACTCGATGTGGTAGCCGTCGGCCAGTTCCTGTTCTGCTTCTGGCTGGTCGAACGGGTGACGGTGAGTCACGGCGACGCCAGCGATGAAGAAGGTGCAGAAGCCGAAGAACTGCGGAATGATGAACCACAGGTTCTGCGCCTGGTACTCGACGATGTCGCGCATGTTGAAGGAGCCTACCTGTACCACCACGCCCATCAGCGCCAGGCCCAGGAACACTTCGTACGACACGGTCTGTGCCGAAGCACGCAAGCTGCCCAGCAGGGCGTACTTGTTGTTCGACGACCAGCCAGCGAACAGCACCGCGTAGACCGACAGGCCGGCCATGGCGAAGAAGAACAGCAGGCCGATGTTCAGGTCGGCAACGCCCCAGCCCGGTGTGATCGGGATGATCGAGAAGCCGATCAGCAGGGCGCTCATGGCCACGACCGGCGCCAGGGTGAAGATCATCTTGTCGACGAAGGGCGGGTTCCAGTCTTCCTTGAAGAACATCTTCAGCATGTCGGCGGCGATCTGGAACATGCCGAACGGGCCGACACGGTTCGGACCGTAACGGTCCTGCCACCAGCCCAGCAGACGGCGCTCGACGAAGCTGAGCAGGGCGCCGCAGACCACCACGGCCAGCAGCACCACGATAGCCTTGACGACCTGGATGATCACATCGATCACTTCGGGGGTGAACCAGCTCATTGTGCTGCCTCCTGCAGGCCTTCGACGGATGCACCGAAGATGGCAGGCGGGATGCCGGCCAGGCCTTTCGGCAACGCGACCAGGCCAGCGCCCAGCTCTTCATTGATACGCAGCGGCAGGCGCAGGGCCACACCGGCCACGTTCAGGCTCAGCATCGCGCCGTCGTTGACACCCAGGCGGTCGGCTTCGGACTTGGCCAGGGCCACGTAGGCAGCCGGGATGCGCTGTTGCACCGGGGCGGCGCGCGACGAGCTTTCTTCGCTGCCGAACAGGTGGAAGAACGGCACGGCAGTCCAGGTGCCACGGGCCGGGTTGAAAGCACCCGGAATGGCGTTGAACCAGTTCAGACGGTCGCCTTGCGATTCGATCAGGCGCACACCTGGGTCACCGGCGCGCAGGTGGCCACCGACTTCGTCCTGGAACTTGTTCCAGGCTTGCGGCGAGTTCCAGCCCGGCGACCAGGCGAACGGCACCTGCTGGCGCGGTTCGGCCGAGCCCGAGTAGCCTTCCATGGAGAAGGCGAACGCGGTGTCCTTGTCTTGCGGGGTACGTGGCTCGTGCACGCTGATGTTGGCGCGCATGGCGGTACGACCGGAGTAGCGCAGCGGCTCACGGGCCAGTTTCATGCCCTTGATGCGGAATGCGGCGCTTGGTGCGGCGTTGACGATGCCGGCCAGTTGCGGGGCGGCTTCGGCGCAGGCGCTGGTAACGTGGTCCAGCTGGGTCCAGTCGACCGGCTTGTTCAGCAGGGTGGCACGCAGGGCGTGCATCCAGCGCCAGCCTTCGTGGATCTGGATGCTGCTGTCCAGGTACTGCGGGTCGAACACCTGGAAGAAGCGCTGGGCACGGCCTTCCTGGCTGACCAGGGTGCCGTCGCCTTCGGCGAACGAGGCGGCCGGCAGCACCAGGTGGGCGCGGTCGACAGTGGCGGTTTTGGAGTGGTCGGCAACGATCACCACCTTGGCGGCAGCCAGGGCTGCGTCAACCTTGGCGGCCGGTACGCGGGCGTACAGGTCGTTTTCCAGCACGACGATGGCGTCGGCCTTGCCGCTGATGACCGCATCCAGGGCAGCATCGACGGACTCGCCACCAAGCATGGCCAGGCCGATGCTGTTGGCCTCAGGCACCACCAGGCTCAGCGAGCCGTTTTTCTCGTGCAGCTTCAGGGCCTTGGCGATGTTGGCGGCGGCTTCGATCAGCGCCGGGTCGGCCAGGGAAGTACCGGCAACCACCAGTGGGCGCTTGGCGGCCACCAGGGCGTCGGCGATGCGCTGGGCCAGGGCCTTGGCTTCGTCGTCCAGGCCGGCGACTGCCGGTGCGCTCGGGTCGATGGCGTGGGCCACGGCGAAACCGATGCGGGCGAGGTCGGCCGGGGCTGCGTGTACGCACTCTTCGGCGACGTCGTCGAGCTTGGTTTCAGCCAGGGAGGCGATGAACAGCGGGTACAGTGCGTGCTGGCCGATGTTCTTGACCGCAGCGTCGAGCCAAGGCTGGACCTTCATGGCTTCGGCCATGGCCTCGGCCTTGCCTTTGGTGGCCTGGCGCACGGCCAGGGCAACGCGGGCAGCGGTCTGGGTCAGGTCTTCACCGAGCACGAACACCGCGTCGTGGTCTTCGATGTCGCGCAGGGTCGGCACTGGCAGCGGGCTGTTGTTCAGCACGTTCAGGGCCAGGCGTACGCGTGCCAGTTCGCCAGCTTCCATGCCGGAGTAGAAATACTCGGCGCCGACCAGCTCACGCAGGCCGTAGTTGCTTTCGAGGCTGGCGCGTGGCGAGCCGATACCAACGATGGTGCGGCCGCGCAGCAGGTCGGCGGCTTTGTCCAGGGCGGCGTCCAGGCCCAGCTTGGTGCCATCGGCCAGGTGTGGCTGGCGTGGGCGGTCCTTGCGGTTGACATAGCCGTAGCCGAAGCGGCCACGGTCGCACAGGAAGTATTGGTTGACCGAGCCGTTGAAGCGGTTTTCGATACGGCGCAGCTCGCCGTAGCGTTCACCCGGGCTGATGTTGCAGCCGCTGGAGCAGCCATGGCAGATGCTTGGGGCGAACTGCATGTCCCACTTGCGGTTGTAGCGCTCGGAGTGGGTCTTGTCGGTGAACACGCCGGTTGGGCAGACCTCGGTCAGGTTGCCGGAGAATTCGCTTTCCAGCACGCCGTCTTCGACGCGGCCGAAGTACACGTTGTCGTGGGCGCCGTATACGCCCAGGTCGGTGCCACCGGCGTAGTCCTTGTAGTAGCGCACGCAGCGGTAGCAGGCGATGCAGCGGTTCATCTCATGGGCGATGAACGGGCCGAGGTCCTGGTTCTGGTGGGTACGCTTGGTGAAACGGTAGCGGCGCTCGTTGTGGCCGGTCATTACCGTCATGTCCTGCAGGTGGCAGTGACCGCCTTCCTCGCACACTGGGCAGTCGTGCGGGTGGTTGGTCATCAGCCATTCGACGACGCTGGCGCGAAACGCCTTGGATTCTTCGTCTTCGATGGAGATCCAGGTGCCGTCGGAAGCAGGGGTCATGCAGGACATGACGATACGACCACGGGTGTCGTTCTCGTCGGTGTACTGCTTGACCGCGCACTGCCGGCAGGCGCCAACGCTACCGAGCGCCGGGTGCCAGCAGAAATAAGGGATGTCGAGGCCTAGCGACAGACATGCCTGTAACAGGTTGTCTGCACCGTTGACTTCGAGCGCTTTGCCGTCTACGTGGATAGTGGCCATTGTTCAAAGTTCTTCGTTGGCCCGCGTGAGCGGGCGTGGCTAATGGAAATCGGTGAGCTTGCGACACGCCGCGAATGAATCGGGCCTGCCGGCAAGCTGGCGAGTGGCACGGACCACCCGCCTAATCATCTTGTTATGCGCCGACCACGATCGGCTTGGCCAGGTTAGGGCGCAGGGTGTCACCAGCGGAGGCTGGCGCGACACCGGCTTCGAACTCGGACCGGAAGTATTTGATGGCACTGCCCAGCGGCTCGACGGCACCTGGTGCGTGAGCACAGAAGGTACGGCCAGGGCCGAGGAAGTTGACCAGCCCCAGCAGTGTCTCGATGTCTTCGGCGCGGCCCTGACCTTTCTCCAGCGCACGCAGCATCTTCACGCTCCACGGCAGGCCGTCACGGCAGGGTGTGCACCAGCCGCACGACTCACGGGCGAAGAACTCTTCCATGTTGCGCAGCAGCGAAACCATGTTGATGCTGTCGTCCACCGCCATGGCCAAGCCAGTACCCATACGGGTGCCGACCTTGGCGATGCCGCCGGCGTACATTTGTGCGTCGAGGTGCTCGGGCAGCAGGAAACCAGTACCGGCGCCGCCTGGCTGCCAGCACTTGAGCTTGAAGCCGTCGCGCATGCCGCCGGCGTAGTCTTCGAACAACTCGCGAGCGGTGACGCCGAATGGCAATTCCCACAGGCCTGGGTTCTTCACCTTGCCGGAGAAGCCCATCAGCTTGGTACCGTGGTCTTCGCTGCCTTCACGGGCCAGCGACTTGTACCAGTCGTTGCCATTGGCGACGATGGCCGGCACGTTGCACAGGGTTTCGACGTTGTTCACGCACGTCGGCTTGCCCCATACGCCCACGGCGGCAGGGAAGGGCGGCTTGGAACGCGGGTTGGCGCGGCGGCCTTCCAGCGAGTTGATCAGCGCGGTTTCTTCACCGCAGATGTAGCGGCCGGCACCGGTGTGCACGAACAGCTCGAAATCGAAACCAGAGCCCAGGATGTTCTTGCCCAAGAGGCCTGCGGCCTTGGCTTCATCGATGGCACGGTTGAGGTTTTTCGCTGCGGTGGTGTATTCGCCACGCAGGAAGATGTAGCCACGGTAGGCCTTCAGGGCGCGGGCGCTGATCAGCATGCCCTCGACCAGCAGATGGGGCTGTTGCTCCATCAGCATGCGGTCCTTCCAGGTGTTGGGCTCCATTTCGTCCGCGTTGCACAGCAGGTAGCGGATGTTCATGGATTCGTCTTTGGGCATCAGGCCCCACTTCACACCCGTGGGGAAGCCTGCGCCACCACGGCCCTTGAGGCCGGAGTCCTTGACCGCTTGCACGATATCGTCTTGCGACATCTGCGCCAGCGCCTTGCGGGCTGCGGCGTAGCCGTTTTTCGATTCGTACTCGGCCAGCCATACTGGCTCGCCATCGTCACGCAGGCGCCAGGTCAGCGGATGAGTTTCGGCCGAACGCGCGATGCGGTTGGCCGGGCCGAAGGAAGTGATGGTCATACGTAACCCTCCAGCAGTTTGGTGACGCCAGCGGGCTGCACGTCGCCAAAGGTGTCATCGTCGATCATCAGCGCCGGGGCCTTGTCGCAGTTGCCCAGGCAGCACACTGGCAGCAGGGTGAAGCGGCCGTCGGCGGTAGTCTGGCCGAGGCCGATGCCCAGCTCGCTCTGGATCTGGCTGACGACCGACTCGTGGCCGCCGATGTAGCAGACCATGCTGTCGCACACACGGATGATGTGGCGGCCGACCGGCTGGCGGAAGATCTGGCTGTAGAAGGTGGCCACGCCCTCGACGTCGCTGGCCGGGATGCCCAGCACTTCGCCGATGGCGTGGATGGCGCCGTCCGGCACCCAGCCACGTTCTTTCTGGACGATCTTCAGGGCTTCGATGGACGCCGCGCGCGGGTCCTCGTAGTGATGCATCTCGTGCTCGATGGCCGAGCGCTCTGTTTCGCTCAGGGCGAAACGGTCTGTCTGGATAAGCGTGCTGTTCATGCTTAGCGGTCCACGTCAGCCATAACGAAGTCGATACTGCCCAGGTACGCAATGAGGTCGGCGACCATGCTGCCCTTGATCACCGAAGGGATCTGCTGCAGGTGCGGGTAGCTCGGGGTACGGATCCGGGTGCGGTAGCTCATGGTGCCGCCATCGCTCGTCAGGTAGTAACTGTTGATGCCCTTGGTCGCCTCGATCATCTGGAACGACTCGTTGGCCGGCATGACCGGGCCCCACGAGACTTGCAGGAAGTGCGTGATCAAGGTTTCGATGTGCTGCAGGGTGCGCTCTTTCGGCGGCGGCGTGGTCAGCGGGTGATCCGCCTTGTACGGGCCTTCCGGCATGTTGCGCAGGCACTGGTCGATGATGCGGATACTCTGGCGCATCTCCTCGACACGGACCATGCAGCGATCGTAGGCATCGCCGTTGTGGGCCAGCGGTACTTCGAACTCGAAGTTCTCGTAGCCGGAGTACGGGCGGGCTTTACGCAGGTCGAAGTCGCAACCGGTGGAGCGCAGGCCGGCACCGGTGGTGCCCCATTCCAGCGCTTCTTTGGTGTTGTACGCGGCAACGCCAATGGTACGGCCCTTGAGGATGCTGTTCTGCAGGGCAGCCTTGGTGTATTCGTCGAGGCGCTTGGGCAGCCATTCGACGAAGTCCTTGACCAGCTTGTCCCAGCCGCGTGGCAGGTCGTGGGCGACGCCACCGATGCGGTACCAGGCCGGGTGCAGGCGGAAACCGGTGATCGCTTCGATCACGGTGTAGGCGCGCTGGCGGTCGGTGAAGGTGAAGAACACCGGGGTCATGGCGCCCACGTCCTGGATATAGGTACCCAGGAACAGCAGGTGGCTGGTGATGCGGAAGAACTCGGCGAGCATGATGCGAATCACGTCGACTTTTTGCGGCACTTTGATGCCGGCGAGTTTTTCCACTGCCAGTACGTACGGCAGGTTGTTCATCACCCCGCCGAGGTAGTCGATGCGGTCGGTGTAGGGGATGAAACTGTGCCAGGACTGGCGCTCGGCCATTTTCTCGGCGCCACGGTGGTGGTAGCCGATGTCCGGTACGCAGTCGACGATCTCTTCACCGTCCAGCTGCAGGACGATACGGAACGCACCGTGCGCCGAGGGGTGGTTGGGGCCGAGGTTGAGGAACATGTAGTCCTCGTTGGCGCCCTGACGCTTCATGCCCCAGGCTTCCGGGTTGAAACGCGCCGATTCCTCTTCAAGCTGCTGCTTGGCCAGGGTCAGGCTGTAGGGGTCGAACTCGGTGGCGCGGGCTGGGTAGTCCTTGCGCAGCGGGTGACCTTCCCAGGTCGGCGGCATCATGATGCGGCTGAGGTGCGGGTGGCCGGCAAAGTCGATGCCGAACATGTCCCACACTTCGCGCTCGTACCAGTTGGCGTTTGGCCAGATACCGGTCACGGTCGGCAGGTTCAGGTCGCCTTCGCTGAGCGACACCTTGATCATCACGTCGCTGTTACGCTCGACCGACAACAGGTGGTAGAACACGCTGAAGTCGGCGGCCGGCAGGCCACGGCGCTGGGTGCGCAGGCGTTCGTCCACGCCGTGCAGGTCGTACAGCATGCTGTAAGGCTTGGCGACACCGCGCAGGAAGCTGAGCACCTCTTTGAGCTGGGCGCGTTTGACCCACAGCACGGGCATGCCGGTGCGGGTTTCCTGGGCGACGAATGCTTCGGCGCCAAAACGGTTGTTCAGTTCGACGACCACATCTTGGTCGTCAGCCTTGTAGGGCGGAATGAAAATAGCGTTGTCCGCTGTCATGGTCTCGGTCGCTTTGGGTCAACGTTAAGAATGAAGCCAGGCCGCCGGCTCCCTCGGGAGCGGGCGGCAGGTCGCTGGATCAGACTTCGTCGGGGCTGCGCAGGTTGGTTACTGCAATGCGCTGCTCACGACGCAGGTCTTTCTGGGCTGGCATCTCGGCACGGTAAATACCTTGATCACCAACAACCCAGGAAAGCGGGCGTCGTTCTTGGCCGATCGACTCCTGCAACAGCATCAAGCCTTGCAGGAAAGCCTCAGGGCGTGGCGGGCAGCCAGGCACATAGACGTCCACGGGGAGGAACTTGTCGACCCCCTGAACGACCGAGTAGATGTCGTACATGCCGCCGGAGTTGGCGCACGAACCCATGGAGATGACCCACTTCGGCTCGAGCATCTGCTCATACAGGCGCTGAATGATCGGCGCCATTTTGACGAAGCAGGTACCGGCGATGACCATGAAGTCGGCCTGACGCGGCGAGGCCCGGATGACTTCGGCGCCGAAGCGGGCGATGTCGTGGGGTGCCGTGAAGGCCGTGGTCATTTCCACGTAGCAGCAGGACAGGCCGAAGTTGTACGGCCAGAGGGAGTTCTTGCGACCCCAGTTGACCGCGCCACGCAGCACATCTTCGAGTTTCCCCATGTAGATGTTCTTGTGGACCTGGTCCTCCAGCAGTTGGTCGGTGACGGTTTCCCGTTCACCTACCGGGTACTGCTCGTTAGGCGCATCCGGATCGATTCTGGTGAGATTGTATTGCATTGCCAAAGCCTCATTGTTTCAGCTTCGCTTGCCGCTTGCGGCGACCTTCGGGAGCCCAATCAAGAGCACCGACGCGCCATAGGTAGACAAGACCTGCCAACAGAATTGCTATGAAAACGAGAGCTTCGACGAACCCGGTCCAGCCGCTTTCGCGGACGGACACAGACCATGCAAAGAGAAAGAGGGCTTCGATATCGAAGATCACGAACAGCATCGCGACCAGATAG
>NZ_BCBQ01000133.1:0-11445 GCF_001320885.1 Pseudomonas sp. NBRC 111140 | reverse complement strand
ACAGCTGCGGGTCCGACAGCGGCTGGTTGTCGGCATCGGTGATGAAGAACACGTCTTCCACCCGCTCGCCGAGGGTGGCGATTTTGGCGTTCTGCAATGACAGGTCGAACTCCAGGAAAATCCGCCCCAGCCGGGCCAGCAGACCAGGGCGGTCGGGTGCAGTAATTTCGAGGATGGTCACTGGCCGCTGGGCATCGTTGAGGATGGTCACCTGCGGTGGGAAATCGAAGTGCTTGAGCTGGCGCGGCACTCGGCGCTGGATGATGGTCGGGTAGTCCTCGGGGTTGCGCAGCGCTTCGGTCAGGCCGTCGCGAATCTGCTTTACCCGCTGCGGGTTGTCGCCGATCGAGCCACCGTCGTTGTCCAGCACGATGTAGGTGTCGAGGGTGAACTGGCTGCTCGACGTGATGATGCGCGCATCGTGGATGTTCAGGTTCAGCTGCGACATGGCCGCCACCGTCACGGCGAAGAAATCGTGCTGGTCGGGGGCGTAGATGAAGATCTGCGTGCCGCCTTCGAACTCGCGCTGGGTGGTTTCCTTGATCAGTACCAGCGGCCCACCATCGGCCGGTTGCTGGAGAATTGCATCCGTGTGCCAGGCCACATCGGCGGCGTTGTGCTTGAGGAAGTAGTCGTCACCCAGCTGCGACCACAATTGTTCCACGTCGTCTGGGTCGGTGCCCTCGCGCACCAGGATATCCAGCGCTGAGGACTGGGTCTGGCGAATCTGCTCTTCGCGGTCCAGCGGGTTTTCCAGGCCGCGACGCAGGGCGCGCTTGGTCTCGGTGTACAACTGGCGCAGCAGGCTGGCTCGCCATGAGTTCCACAGGCTGGGGTTGGTGGCGTTGATATCGGCCACGGTCAGCACGTACAGGTAATCGAGGCGGGTCTCGTCGCCCACGTGCAGGGCAAAGTCATTGATCACCTGCGGGTCGGACAAGTCCTTGCGCTGGGCGGTGGTCGACATCACCAAGTGGTTTTGCACCAGCCAGACGATCAGGCGGCTGTCCCAGGCCGGCAACTGGTGGCGCTCGCAGAATTTTTGCGCGTCCACCGCGCCGATTTCCGAGTGGTCGCCCTGGCGGCCCTTGCCGATGTCGTGGTACAGGCCGGCCAGGTAGATCAGCTCGGGCTTGGGCAGGCGCCCCATGAGCTTGCTGGCCAGCGGAAATTTTTCGGATACCGGCGTGTATTGCAGCTTGCGCAGGTGCTTGATGAGGTTGAGGGTGTGCGCATCGACTGTGTAGATGTGGAACAGGTCATGCTGCATCTGCCCGACGATCAAGCCAAACTCCGGCAGGTAGCGGCCAAGGATGCCGTAGCGGTTCATCCGCCGCAGGTTGCGGTGAATGCCGATTTCGCACTTGAACAGCTCGATGAACAGGCTGGTGTTGCGGATATCGGTGCGGAACGTGTCGTCGATCAGGTGCCGGTGCTCGCGCAGCAGGCGCACGGTATCGGCACGTACGCCCTTGATTTCCGGGCGCTGGGCCATGAGCACGAAAATTTCCAGCATGGCGAACGGCGTGCGCTTGAACACGTTCGGGTTGGCCGCTTCTATATAGCCGTCATGCAGGCGGAAGCGCGCATTGAGCGGCTGGGTGCTGCCACTTTCCTCGTCGGCGAGGATGACCTCTTCGAAGTGCTGGACGATCAGGTCGCACAGCTGGCTGATGCTCATCACCACCCGGTAGTACTGCTGCATGAACTGCTCGATCGCCCGCTTGGGGTTGTCGTCGCCGTAGCCCAGCAGTGTGGCCAGGCTGCGCTGGTGGTCGAACAGCAAGCGGTCTTCGGCGCGTCCGGCAAGCATGTGCAGGGCGTAGCGTACCTTCCACAAAAAGTCCTGGGACGAGGCCAGCAGTTCATTCTCGCTTTCCAGCAAAAAGCCCTCGCCGGCCAGTGCATGCAAGTTCAGGGTGCCGTACTGGCGGCGGGCCACCCACAGCACCGTCTGGATGTCGCGCAGGCCACCTGGCGACCCTTTGACGTTGGGTTCCAGGTTGTACTCGGTATCGTTGTACTTGTGGTGGCGGGCCTTGAGCTCGGCGCGCTTGGCCAGGAAGAACTCCTTGCTCGGCCACATGTGCGCGGTGCTGGTCACCTCCAGCATGCGCTGGCGCAGGGCCTCTGGGCCGCAGATGGTGCGGCTTTCCATCAGGTTGGTGATGACCGTCAGGTCGGCGCGGGCCTGTTCGGCGCATTCGTCGACGGTGCGCACGCTTTGGCCCACTTCCAGGCCGATGTCCCACAGCAAGGTAAGGAAGCGTTCGATGGCGTCGCGGTACTGCTCGTGCTCGGCCGCGCCCAGCAGTATCAGCAGGTCGATGTCCGAGTGCGGGTGCAGCTCACCGCGCCCGTAACCGCCTACCGCGACCAAGGCGATGCCGCTTTGGTCGCCCCAGTCGAACTGGTTCCACGCCTGTTGCAGGATGTTGTCGACGAGCCAGGCGCGGGCTTCGATCAGTGGGCGGATTTCGCTACCAGCACGAAAACGCTTGTCGAGCACCTCGCCGGCCAGACGGATGGCTTTCTTGAAGGCGGCGATAGGGCTCGCCTTGAGGGCCAGTTCCGCCTGGAACTGGCCACGGTCGAACAGCTCGGGATCCACCTGGGGCATCGCGTCACATTCCTGTCGTGGGGTGGCCTGTGGGGGCGAGGTCAGGCCGAAGTGCGCGGGATGGTGTCGTCCTTGCGCAGGGTGAAGATTTCGTAGCCGGTCGCGGTCACCACCAGGGTGTGCTCCCACTGGGCTGAAAGCTTGCGATCCTTGGTAATGGCAGTCCAGCCGTCGCCCAGCACCTTGGTGTCGGCCTTGCCCTGGTTGATCATCGGCTCGATGGTGAAGGTCATGCCTTCTTTAAGCTCCATGCCGGTGCCGGCGCGGCCGTAGTGCAGGATCTGCGGCTCTTCGTGGAACACCTTGCCGATGCCGTGGCCGCAGAACTCGCGCACCACGGAGAAGCCGTTCTTTTCCGCGTGCTTCTGGATCACTTCGCCGATATCGCCCAGGCGGCAGCCCGGCTTGACCAGCTCGATGGCCTTGTACATGCACTCCTGGGTAACCTTGGACAGGCGCTCGGCCCATACCGGCACGTTACCGACGTGGAACATGCGGCTGGTATCGCCGTGGTAGCCGTCCTTGATCACGGTGACGTCGATGTTCAGCGTGTCACCGTCCTTGAGCGGTTTGTCGTTGGGGATGCCATGGCAGACCACATGGTTGATCGAGGTGCAGATCGACTTCGGGTAGCCCTTGTAGTTGAGCGGCGCCGGGATGGCCTGCTGGACGTTGACGATATAGTCATGGCACAGGCGGTCGAGCTCTTCGGTGGTAACACCGGGCTTGACGTGTTCCTCGATCATTTCCAGCACGTCGGCGGCCAGGCGGCCGGCGATGCGCATCTTCTCGATGTCTTCTGCGGTCTTGATGTTGACGGTCATTACAGGCTCTCTACAGCGCCGCATGCGGCGCGAACAAACGGGAAAGGCCGGATTCTAGCAGAGCAGGGCGGCATTCTGTCGGGATAAAGGCGGCCATGCTGCTCTCTACAGGAGGCATTTTGGCCTGTTTGACGGGGCGCTGCAAAAACCGCTGACGGACGCGACCTCATCCGGGTTTCGTTCGCTCGCGGTCTGTGGTATAACATGCGCCGCTTTCGGGGACGACCCCGTCAGCTTAAACCCACACACGTGTCGACACGATGACCTGGGTGCCCCGAGTTCTCGAATTTGCGGGTTGGTCATTGGGACGCGTGGAGGCCCAACCCGACTTATCAAGGAACTATCATGTCCCAAGTCAATATGCGCGATATGCTGAAGGCCGGTGTGCACTTCGGCCACCAGACCCGTTACTGGAACCCGAAAATGGGCAAGTACATTTTCGGCGCGCGTAACAAGATCCACATCATCAACCTGGAAAAAACCCTGCCAATGTTCAACGACGCTCTGGCGTTCGTAGAGCGTCTGGCTCAGGGCAAGAACAAGATCATGTTCGTCGGCACCAAGCGTTCCGCCGGCAAGATCGTCGCCGAGCAAGCTGCTCGCGCTGGTTCGCCATACGTTGATCACCGCTGGTTGGGCGGCATGCTGACCAACTACAAAACCATCCGCGCTTCGATCAAGCGTCTGCGCGACCTGGAAACCCAGGCCGAAGACGGCACCTTTGCCAAGCTGACCAAGAAAGAAGCCCTGATGCGTTCGCGCGATCTGGAAAAGCTGGACCGCAGCCTGGGTGGTATCAAGGACATGGGCGGTCTGCCTGATGCCCTGTTCGTGATCGACGTTGATCACGAGCGCATTGCTATCACCGAAGCAAACAAGCTGGGCATCCCGGTTATCGGCGTTGTCGATACCAACAGCAGCCCGGAAGGTGTTGACTACATCATCCCAGGCAACGACGACGCCATCCGCGCCATCGAGCTGTACATGACTTCGATGGCTGACGCCATCATCCGCGGCCGCAACAACGTTGCTGGCGGCACCGAAGTCTATGTTGAAGAAGCGGCTGCACCTGCTGCTGAGTAATAGGCGCTAGCGTCTACTTGGCACGCAAAAAGGGGGCTCTGCCCCCTTTTTGCCACCTTGAAATCCTGCTGTCAGCATCGGCCCCGCATCATGGGCGTGCTGAAATGAAAACAGCGGATTAGCAGAATTGAACGCCCGTGATCAACGGGTGGAATGGTTGAAAAACTTTCCAAGAGGATTTTGAAATGGCAGCAATTACTGCAGCGCTGGTAAAAGAACTGCGCGAGCGTACCGGCGAAGGCATGATGGATTGCAAAAAGGCCCTGGAAAAGGCCGGCGGCGACATCGAAAAAGCCATTGACGACATGCGTGCCTCGGGCGCCATCAAGGCCGCCAAAAAGGCTGGCAACGTCGCTGCTGAAGGCGCTATCGCCGTCAAGACCGACGGTAAATCCGCCGTCCTGCTGGAAGTGAACTCGCAGACCGACTTCCTGGCCCTGCAAGACGACTTCAAGAACTTCGTTGCCGAAAGCCTCGAAGAAGCCTTCGCCCAGAAGCTGACCGATGCTGCTCCGCTGATCGCCTCGCGTGAAGCTGCTCGTGAAGCCCTGGTTGCCAAGTGCGGCGAGAACGTCAACATCCGTCGCCTGGTGCGCGTTGAAGGTGACGTTGTCGGTGCCTACCTGCACGGCAACAAGATCGGCGCTGTCGTCGTTCTGAAAGGTGGTGACGTAGAGCTGGCGAAAAACATCGCCATGCACGTTGCAGCGTCGAACCCTGAGTTCCTGGATTCGTCGGAAATCTCCGCCGAGGCCATCGAGCGCGAGAAGGGTGTCTTCCTGCAGCTGAACGCCGACAAGATCGCCGGCAAGCCGGAAAACATCGTTGAAAACATGATCAACGGCCGTATCACCAAGTTCAAGGCCGAAGCCTCGCTGAAAGAGCAAGCCTTCGTCATGAACCCAGAAGTCAAGGTTGGCGAACTGGCCAAGAAAGCCGGTGCTGAAATCGTTTCCTTCACCTACTTCAAAGTAGGCGAAGGCATCGAGAAGCCAGTCGACGACTTCGCTGCTGAAGTTGCCGCTCAGGTAGCTGCTGCCAAGCAGTAAGACAGCCCCGTCTGTCGCCCCAAAGAGGCTGCCCGCTCACGCGCGCAGCCTCTTTGTCAAAACGGCAAAGGGTTTATAAGGCCCGCCGCCGCTGGCGCCAAAACGGTGCCACGCTACAGTTAGCAGGCTGCAAACAGCCCGCATGAATTTTCTAAAAGTACGCCGCAGGAGAGACTCGCAATGGCTCAGCAGGTGAGTGGTCGCCAACCTCGCTATAAACGCATTTTGCTCAAACTTAGCGGCGAGGCCCTGATGGGCTCGGAAGACTTCGGGATCGACCCGAAAGTGCTGGATCGTATGGCCCTTGAAGTTGGCCAGTTGGTAGGGATCGGTGTCCAGGTCGGCCTGGTGATCGGCGGTGGCAACCTGTTCCGCGGTGCCGCGCTCAGTGCAGCCGGCATGGACCGTGTCACCGGTGACCACATGGGCATGCTGGCCACCGTGATGAACGGCCTGGCCATGCGCGACGCGCTGGAGCGCTCGAACATCCCGGCCCTGGTCATGTCGGCCATTTCCATGGTCGGTGTCACCGATCATTACGATCGTCGCAAAGCTATTCGCCACCTCAACTCCGGGGATGTGGTAATTTTCTCCGCCGGTACTGGCAACCCGTTCTTCACCACCGACTCCGCAGCCTGCCTGCGTGCCATCGAAATCGATGCCGATGTGGTGCTGAAGGCGACCAAGGTCGATGGTGTGTACACTGCCGATCCATTCAAGGACCCGCACGCCGAGAAGTTCGATCACCTGACCTACGACGAGGTCCTGGATCGCAAGCTGGGTGTGATGGACCTGACTGCAATCGTTCTGTGTCGCGACCACGGGATGCCATTGCGGGTATTCAACATGAACAAGCCTGGCGCCCTGCTGAACATCGTGGTGGGTGGCGCTGAAGGTACTCTGATCGAGGAAGGCCAAGCATGATCAACGACATCAAGAAAGACGCGCAGGAGCGCATGACCAAGTCCCTCGAGGCCCTGGGCCGCAACCTGGCGGCAATCCGCACTGGTCGCGCGCACCCAAGCATCCTGGATACCGTCAAGGTCACTGCCTGGGGCAGCGAAATGCCGCTGAACCAGGTTGCCGCGATCACCGTCGAAGATGCTCGCACCCTGAAGATCGTCGCTCACGACAAGAACCTCAGCGCTGCCATCGAGAAGGCCATCCTTACCTCCGACCTGGGCCTGAACCCATCCAGCGCCGGTACCACCATTCGTGTGCCGATGCCGGCCCTGACCGAGGAAACCCGCAAGGGCTACACCAAGCAGGCCAGCGGTGTGGCCGAGGACGCCAAGGTAGCTGTGCGCAACGTGCGCCGCGACGCCCTGGCTGACCTGAAGAAGCTGACCAAGGACAAGGAAATCAGTGAAGACGAAGAACGTCGCGCCGCTGATGAGATCCAGAAGCTGACCGACAAGTTCGTTGCCGAAGTCGATGCTGCCTTCAAAGCCAAGGAAAAGGACCTGATGGCCGTTTAAGGCCGGGGTTTTTTAATGGAAAAGACCAAGCCAGCGGTGCCGTCCTCGGTGCCGCGTCATGTCGCGATCATCATGGATGGCAACAACCGCTGGGCGAAGAAACGCCTGCTGCCCGGCGTTGCCGGGCACAAAGCGGGTGTCGACGCCGTTCGCGCGGTCATCGAAGTCTGTGCCAAGTCCGGGGTCGAGGTGCTGACCCTGTTCGCCTTCTCCAGCGAAAACTGGCAGCGCCCCGCCGAAGAAGTGGGTGCGCTGATGGAGTTGTTTTTCTCGGCCCTGCGCCGTGAGGCCAAGCGCCTCAACGAAAACAACATCAGCCTGCGCATCATCGGTGACCGTTCGCGTTTCCACCCTGAGCTGCAGGCTGCCATGCGCGAAGCCGAGGCAGTGACCGCCGGTAACAATCGCTTCATCCTGCAGATTGCAGCCAACTACGGTGGCCAGTGGGACATCGCCCAGGCCGCCCAGCGGCTGGCGCGGGAAGTGCAAGCTGGGCACCTGCGCCCGGAAGACATCACCCCGGGCCTTTTGCAGGCCTGCCTGGCAACCGGCGAGCTGCCATTGCCGGACTTGTGCATCCGCACCGGTGGCGAGCACCGCATCAGTAATTTCCTGCTGTGGCAGCTGGCCTATGCCGAGTTGTATTTCTCCGACCTGTACTGGCCGGACTTCAAACACGAGGCCATGCGCAATGCCCTGGCCGATTTCGCTTCGCGCCAGCGCCGCTTTGGTAAGACCAGCGAGCAGGTCGAGGCTGGAGCTCGTGCTTAATGCTTAAACAACGCATCATTACTGCGCTGATCCTGCTGCCGATCGCGCTGGGCGGTTTCTTCCTGCTCAACGGTGGCGATTTCGCCCTGTTCATCGGCTTCGTGGTGACCCTCGGTGCCTGGGAGTGGGCGCGCCTTGCCGGGCTGATGGCCCAGCCGCTGCGTATTGCCTATGCCGCGGTGGTCGCCGGGGCGCTGATGCTGCTGTACATCCTTCCAGAGCTGGCGCCCTGGGTGCTGGGCGCCGCGGTGATCTGGTGGGGGCTGGCAACCTGGCTGGTGCTGACCTATCCGCGCAGCAGCGAGCTGTGGGCCAGTGCTGCCTGCCGGCTGCTGATCGGCCTGCTGGTGCTGCTGCCCGCCTGGCAGGGGCTGGTGCTGCTCAAGCACTGGCCGCTGGGCAACGGGTTGATCCTGTCGGTCATGGTGCTGGTGTGGGCTGCCGACATTGGCGCGTACTTCTCTGGGCGGGCGTTCGGCAAGCGCAAGCTGGCCCCGCAAGTCAGCCCGGGCAAGAGCTGGGAGGGCGTGTACGGTGGTCTGGCGGTCAGCCTGCTGATTACCCTGGGTGTCGGCATCAGCCGCGACTGGAGCTTTGGTCAGGTCCTGCTCGGCCTGCTGGGCGCCGCGCTGCTGGTCATGGCCTCGGTAGTCGGTGACCTGACCGAAAGCATGTTCAAGCGCCGCTCCGGCATCAAGGACAGCAGCAACCTGCTGCCCGGCCACGGTGGCGTGCTTGATCGCATCGACAGCCTGACTGCGGCAATCCCGATTTTTGCGGTGCTGTTGTGGGCTGCCGAATGGGGTGTGATGTGAGTCGTCCGCAGCGTATTACCGTGCTCGGGGCCACTGGCTCCATCGGCCTGAGCACGCTGGATGTGATCGCGCGGCACCCTGATCGCTATCAGGCGTTTGCCCTCAGTGGCTATTCGCGCGTCGACGAGCTGTTGGCGTTGTGCGTGCGTCATCGCCCGGCGTTCGCCGTGGTGCCGAGCGCCGAGGCAGCCGCAAGGCTGCGCGCAAGCCTGGCTGCAGCCGGCTGCGCCACCGAGGTGCTGGAAGGCGAGGCCGGGCTGTGCCAGGTGGCGTCGGCAGCGGAAGTGGATGCAGTGATGGCGGCCATTGTCGGTGCCGCCGGCCTGCGCCCTACGCTGGCGGCTGTCGAGGCTGGCAAGAAGGTATTGCTGGCCAACAAGGAAGCGCTGGTGATGTCGGGCGCGCTGTTCATGGAGGCAGTGCGGCGCAGTGGCGCCGTGTTGCTGCCGATCGACAGTGAGCACAACGCGATCTTTCAGTGTATGCCTGGCGACTACGCCCGAGGCTTGAGTGCCGTTGGTGTGCGCCGGATCCTGCTGACCGCTTCCGGTGGTCCGTTCCGCGAGACGCCGGTCGAGGCGTTGTTGGACGTGACCCCGGAGCAAGCCTGCGCGCACCCTAACTGGTCCATGGGGCGCAAGATTTCCGTGGATTCGGCCAGCATGATGAACAAGGGGCTCGAACTGATCGAAGCCTGCTGGCTGTTCGATGCTGCGCCGGCCAAGGTCGAGGTGGTGGTGCACCCGCAGAGCGTGATCCACTCGCTGGTCGACTATGTGGACGGGTCGGTGCTCGCGCAACTGGGCAACCCGGACATGCGCACACCGATCGCCAATGCCTTGGCCTGGCCTGAACGGATCGACTCCGGGGTCGCGCCGCTGGACCTGTTCGCCATCGCCCGTCTGGATTTCCAGGCGCCCGACGAACAACGCTTCCCTTGCCTGCGCCTGGCGCGGCAGGCTGCCGAGGCCGGCAATAGCGCGCCCGCCGTGCTCAATGCGGCCAACGAAGTGGCGGTCGAGGCATTTCTTGAGCGGCGTATCCGCTTCCCGGAGATCGCGGGTATGATCGAACAGGTACTCGACCAGGAGCCCGTCGTGCCGCTGCCGTCGCTGGACGCGGTGTTTGCCGCCGATCAGCGTGCCCGGGAGCTTTCCCGTGAGTGGCTGAGGCGTCACGGTCGCTGATGCAGGCTCGCCACGGTTCGTGAGGGGGCTGGGCGTGACACCGGCCCGCTGAACATCATTCGGAGATGGACATGACAGCGCTCTACATGATTATCGGCACCCTTGTGGCCTTGGGGGTGCTGGTCACTTTCCACGAATTCGGCCACTTCTGGGTGGCGCGCCGCTGTGGCGTCAAGGTGTTGCGTTTTTCGGTGGGCTTCGGCACGCCGCTGCTGCGCTGGCATGACCGCCACGGCACCGAGTTCGTGGTTGCGGCTATCCCGTTGGGGGGCTACGTCAAGATGCTCGACGAGCGCGAAGGCGATGTGCCGCCAGCGCTGGCTGGGCAATCGTTCAATCGCAAGTCGGTACGCCAGCGTATCGCGATCGTCGCGGCAGGCCCGATTGCCAACTTTCTGCTGGCTATCCTGTTTTTCTGGGTGCTGGCGATGCTGGGTACCCAGCAGGTCCGTCCGGTAATCGGTGCGGTCGATAGTGGCAGCCTGGCAGCATCGGCCGGTCTGACCGCGGGTCAGGAAATCGTTTCTATCGATGGCAAAGCGACCAACGGTTGGTCAGCGGTCAATCTGCAACTGGTTCGTCGCCTGGGTGAGAGCGGTACGTTGCAGGTTGGCGTGCTTGAAGAGGGCGCCAGCGCTGAGCGCCAACTGCAGGTCAAGCTGGACAGCTGGCTCAAGGGCGCTGACGAGCCGGACCCGATCCAGTCTCTGGGGCTGCACCCTTGGCGCCCGGCGATCACGCCAGTGCTTGCCGAGATCGATCCGAAGGGGCCGGCAGCCGCTGCGGGCCTGAAAACCGGTGACAAGTTGCTGGCTGTCGATGGCCAGGCCGTCACTGAATGGCAGCAAGTAGTCGACAGTGTTCGCGCCCGCCCAGATGCCAAAGTAGTGGTGCGTGTGGAGCGCGACGGTACGGCCCTGGAGCTGCCGGTGACCCTGGCCCGCAAGGGCGAGGGCAAGGCAGTTGGTGGCTATCTGGGTGCCGGGGTAAAAGGTGGCGAATGGCCTGCCAACATGCTCCGCGAAGTCAGCTACGGCCCGCTGGATGCGGTGGGTGAGGGCTTGTCGCGCACCTGGAACATGAGCGTCCTGACCCTTGAATCGCTGAAGAAAATGCTGTTCGGGGAGCTCTCGGTAAAAAACTTGAGTGGACCGATAACCATTGCTAAAGTGGCGGGCGCTTCAGCCCAGTCCGGCGTGGGGGATTTCCTGAATTTCCTGGCCTACCTGAGCATAAGCCTGGGGGTTCTTAACCTGCTGCCCATTCCAGTACTGGATGGGGGGCATTTGCTGTTTTACCTGGTCGAGTGGGCGCGCGGTCGTCCGCTATCCGATCGGGTGCAAGGTTGGGGGGTCCAGATCGGTATCAGTTTGGTCATAGGGGTGATGTTGCTCGCCCTGATCAACGATCTGGGTCGACTATAAAAGCTTCGCTCAATTGCGAACCTGCCGTTTTGTGGCGGCAGGTTGTTTATTGCCAGTTGGAATAAAAGGACTTCATGAAACGTCTGCTGCTAACTGCGGTCATGTCCGCACTGATGATCGCTGAAGTTCACGCCGAGTCCTTCACCATCTCCGATATTCGCGTCAACGGCCTGCAGCGGGTTTCCGCCGGCAGC
>NZ_BCBQ01000132.1:0-12142 GCF_001320885.1 Pseudomonas sp. NBRC 111140 | reverse complement strand
ATCGAACGCTGACGGCCCAGGGATCTGCTTTCTATAGATGAATTTTGACTAACAAGTTACAACCAAACGCCAATTAACCAGCGCCTGTTTACTGACAATGACTAAGCTGGATATCGAAGCCCCTACCGCCGCAGGCTGGATGGCAGGCTATGCTGCAACTTGGCGCCAAGCCTAATGGCTGGATCAAAAATGAAACATTCATAGCGCCGCTACGTCTGGTAAAAATGAAGCACCTAGAATTGTTTACTCAACACCGATTCAGGGCGACCATTGGCCAGTTGCACAAGCCTCAGGGTGTCATAGCCCTTATCCGCACAGCTTGGTAGCACCATAGATTGCCAGGGTGAGCCGGCCTGACCTTTAACGGCGGCACACCTACCCCACCCACCACAAGGATGAAGAGAGCGCCGCGTGGAATCCGAAGTCAGTCGAGTCCAACTCAGCCACGATCCACGCAGTCAGCATGACGATCCCCTGCTGGATAGTCTGTTGAGCCTGTGTGTCCTGCACCAGAAACCCGCCAGCCGGGTCATGTTGACCACAGGCCTGCCGCTGCCCGCCCAGCGCCTGAGCCCCGAGCTGCTGCCCCGTGCCGCCGCCCGGGCAGGCCTGCAAGGGCGCCTGCTGCAGCGCAAGCTGGAGCAGATCCCGAGCATCGCCATGCCGGCCATGCTGCTGCTCAAGGAAGGCCGCAGCGCCGTTCTGCTGGG
Source organism: Pseudomonas sp. NBRC 111140 (assembly GCF_001320885.1). Taxonomy (NCBI): domain Bacteria; kingdom Pseudomonadati; phylum Pseudomonadota; class Gammaproteobacteria; order Pseudomonadales; family Pseudomonadaceae; genus Pseudomonas; species Pseudomonas sp. NBRC 111140. Next base: position 11,432 of record NZ_BCBQ01000132.1, on the reverse strand, counting down.
CTGGGAAAATGAGGACACCGCACGCCTGCTGCTCAGCGAGAGCGATGGTGGCGAGGTGCACGTCAGCCGTGAAGCGCTGCAAAGCGACTACAGCGGCCGCGTGTTCTTTGCGCAGCCGCAGCACAAGTTCGACGTCAACCACGGCAACCTCATCCCACGGGCGAAGTCGTGGTTCCGCGACACCCTGCTGCGCAGCAAGTGGCTGTACATCGACGCGATCGCCGCCAGCCTGGTGATCAACCTGATCGCCCTGGCCGCGCCGCTGTTCGTGATGAACGTGTATGACCGGGTGGTGCCCAACCAGGCCACCTCGACGCTCTGGGTGCTGGCCATCGGTATCGCCGGCGCGTATATCTTCGACCTGATACTCAAGGGCCTGCGCGGCCTGTGCCTGGACCTGGCCGGCAAAAAGACCGACCTGATCATCTCGGCAACGCTGTTCGAGCGCATCGTCGGCATGTCGATGAAGTACCGGCCTGCACGGGTCGGCAGCTTTGCTCAGAACATTCACGAGTTCCAGGGCCTGCGCGACTTCCTTGCCTCGCTGACCCTGACCAGCCTGATCGACCTGCCTTTCACCATCCTCATCCTGATCGTCATCGCCATCATTGGCGGGCACCTCGTATGGATCCCGATTATTGCCTTCCCGCTGGCCCTGGGCATCGGCTACGCCCTGCAACGGCCGCTGATGGCGACCATGGAACGGACCATGGCCCTGGCCTCTGAGCGCCAGTCCAGCCTGATCGAGACACTGGCCGGCCTGGATGCGGTGAAGGTCAACAACGCCGAAAGCGAGCGTCAGTACATGTGGGAGCAGACCCTCGGCACCCTCAGCCGCCTGGAACTGCGTGTAAAGGTGCTGTCGAGCCTGGCGATGAATATCACCCTGCTGATCCAGCAACTGGCAGGCGTGGCAATGATCTGCGTCGGCGTGTACCTGATCATCGACGGCAACCTGAGCATGGGCGGCCTGGTGGCCTGCTACATGCTCAGCGGCCGCGCCCTCGGCCCGCTGGGCCAGCTCAATGGCCTGCTCGCCCGCTATCAGCAAGCCAAGGTGACCATGGTCTCCACCGACCATATGATGGAGCTGCCGCAAGAGCGCAACTTCGAAGAGCGCCCGCTGAGCCGCAAGGTGCTGCAGGGTAGCGTCGAGTTCCGTGGGGTCGACTTCACCTACCCGAACCAGCAGAACCTGGCCCTGAAGAACATCAACCTCACCATCCGCCCTGGCGAGAAGGTCGGCATCATCGGCCGCAGCGGCTCGGGCAAGAGCTCGCTGGCCAAGCTTATCGTCGGCCTGTACGAGGCCGATGGTGGCTCACTGCTGGTCGATGGCGTGGACATTCGCCAGATCGATGTCAGCGAACTGCGCCACAATATCGGCTACGTCCCGCAGGACATCCAGCTATTGGCCGGCACCTTGCGTGACAACCTGGTCAGCGGCGCCCGCTACATCGAAGACGAATTGATCCTGCAAGCCGCCGAACTGGCGGGCGTGCATGAGTTCGCCCGGCTGCACCCGGACGGCTATGAGCTGCAAGTGGGTGAACGCGGTCAGAACCTGTCCGGCGGCCAGCGGCAGAACGTCGCCCTGGGCCGTGCGCTGCTGCTCAACCCACAGATACTGCTGCTGGACGAGCCGACCAGCGCCATGGACAACACCGGTGAAGAACGCCTCAAGCAGCGCCTGCAAGCGGTGGTGGAAGGCAAGACGGTGCTACTGGTCACGCACCGTGCCTCGCTGCTGTCGCTGGTGGACCGGCTGATTGTGATCGATCGCGGGCAGATTGTCGCCGACGGCCCGAAAGCCGCGGTCATGGATGCGCTGAAGAAGGGGCAAATCAGTGTTGCATAAGCTGGATATGGGGCAGTTCAAGGACGGCCTGCGGCGCTATTTCAAAGGCAGTGACTCGCTTGGCGGCCAGCCGCTGCCGGAGGTCAACAAGGCCCTTATCGAGGATGCGCCGCGGGTGGTGCGGCTGACCATTTGGGGCGTGATCCTGTTCTTCGTGTTCTTGATCGTGTGGGCCAGCGTTGCGCCCATCGACGAAGTCACACGGGGTGAAGGCAAGGCCATTCCGTCGTCCAAGGTGCAGAAGATCCAGAACCTGGAGGGCGGCATCGTCGCTGAAATTTTCGCAAAGGAAGGGGAGATCGTCGAAGTCGGCCAGCCATTGCTACGCCTGGATGAAACCCGCTTCGCCTCCAACGTGGGTGAAACCGAGGCCGACCGCCTGGCCATGGCCCTGCGGGTCGAACGCTTGAGCGCCGAGGTCCAGGACAGCCCGCTGAAGATCGACGAAGAACTGCGCAAAGCCGCGCCAAGCCAGGCGGCCAGTGAAGAGTCGCTGTACCAGAGCCGGCGCCAGCAACTGCAGGACGAAATTGGCGGCCTGCAGCAGCAGCTGGTCCAACGCCAGCAGGAACTGCGCGAATACAGCTCCAAGCGCGCCCAGTACGCTAACAGCCTTGAGCTGCTGCGCAAGGAAATCGGCATGTCCGAACCGCTGGTGGCGACCGGCGCGATTTCCCAGGTTGAGGTGCTGCGCCTGCGCCGTGCTGAAGTGGAAAACCGCGGTCAGCTGGACTCCACCGCACTGGCCATCCCGCGTGCCGAGGCTGCCATCCGCGAGGTGCAAAGCAAGATCGAAGAGACCCGTGGCAAGTTCCGCAGCGAAGCGCTAACCCAGCTGAACGAAGCGCGCACCGAACTGAACAAGGCCACCGCCACCAGCAAAGCGCTGGACGACCGGGTTCACCGCACCATGGTCACTTCGCCGGTGCGCGGTATCGTCAAGCAACTGCTGGTGAACACCATTGGCGGTGTAATCCAGCCTGGCAGCGATATCATCGAGATCGTGCCACTGGACGACACGCTGGTCATCGAGGCGAAGATCCTGCCCAAAGACATCGCCTTCCTGCACCCTGGCCAGGAAGCGACAGTCAAGTTCACGGCGTATGACTACACCATCTACGGTGGGCTGAAGGCCAAGCTTGAGCAGATCGGCGCCGACACCATCACCGATGAAGACAAGAAGACCACTTACTACCTGATCAAGCTGCGCACCGATCGCAGCCACCTGGGGACGGACGAGAAGCCGCTGCTGATCATTCCGGGGATGGTGGCGACGGTGGACATCATGACCGGCAAGAAGACCATCATGAGCTACCTGCTCAAGCCGATCATGAAGGCGCGTTCGGAAGCGCTGCGCGAGCGCTAGAAGGCAGACTCAAGGCCGCGTGCTTTCTCTGTGGGAGCGGCCTTGTGTCGCGAAAGGGCCGCAACGCGGCCCCGGGATTTTCGCATTACTGCATAAACTACTGGGGCTGCCATGCAGCCCTTTTCGCGACACAAGGCCGCTCCCACATGCACAGCGTCAGGCCTGGGAGTCAGATCAGGCAACTGGCAGTAAAGCTCTTTAGCGCCAGGGCGCAGGCTCACCAACCAGCTGGCCCTGAATCCCACCTACCCCCATCTCCTGCAACACCCGCCGCTCCCCTTCGGTCTCGACCCGCTCGGCAATCAGCGGCAAATCGATGCTGTGGGCCGCACGCTGAATCGCTTCGATGAACAACCGCTTGTGCTGCTCATGGTCGATGTTGCGGATGTAGCTGCCGTCAATCTTCAGGTACGCCAGGCCCAGGTGCGCCAGGTTGCCGATCATGCTGAAGCGCCCGCCAAAGCGCTGCAGCGCCAGGCCGAAGCCAAGCCCGTGCAGGCGCCGGGTGAGCTGCTCCAAGGCGGCCTGTTCAGGCAACTGCTCCTCGCCAATTTCAAAAACCAGCCGCGGGCCGAGCGCCGCGTTCTGGCCCAGCAGCTCGAAGACGCGCTGCAGGGCCTTGGGGTCGGCCAGGGTGGCGGCGGACAGGTTCAGCGCCAGCACCTGGTCGTGCCCTCGTAGGTGCGCCAACACTTTCTCCAGCACCAGCACATCCAGCCGTGGCATCCAGCCGAAGCGCTCCAACCAGGGCAGGAAGCGGCCCGCTGGCAACGCCTCGCCCTGGCCATCCTGCAAACGCGAAATCACTTTGTGGTGCAGTACCCGTTGCGCTGAAGCACAATCCACCACGGGCTGGAAGAACAGCTCGAAATGCCCATTGCCGAATGCCTGATCGAGCCGCTCGTGCCAGGCATGTTGGCTGTCCCCAGCCACTGCGGCAACGCCTTGTTCAAGGCACACCCAGCCCGGCGTTGGCTGGTTCTCGGCACGGGCCAGCGCCTCGTCGGCGAGTTTCAGCAACGCCTGCGGAGAGTCACCGGGGCTGAACGGCGCCAGGCCGATACAAGCGACCGGGTCGATATCACTGGCACCCGTTTCGTGCAGGCTCTGCAGCGTCGCCTCCAGGGCCTGGGCAAGTTGCACGGCCTCTTCATGCACCATGCCCGGCGCCAGCACGGCAAACTCGCCACCGCGGCTGCGGGAAATCAGGTCATTGGTTTCCGGGTAGCTTGCACAGGTGCGGCGCAACTGTTCGCCTACTGCCTGCAGCAACTGGTCGGTACGCTGGCCGCCAAGGCGGGCATTCAGGCCGGCCAGGCCCTGAACCCGCAGCAACAGCAGGTAGCCGGCGCGCGCCTCTTCCAGGTTGCTCACCCGGGTGTTCAGTTGCATTTCGAAATACCGGCGGTTGGACAGCCCGGTCAGGCTGTCCTGGTAGGACTCGGCACGCAGCCGCTCACTGCGCTCGGCCTGCTCGGTGAACAGCGCTTTGAGTTTCTCGACCATCTGGTTCATCGCCTGCACCACACGGCGTAACTCTGGCGTGCGCGGCAGCTCTGGAAGGCTGAGGAATTCGCGGCGGGCAATCGCGTGGGATTGCTCAACCATATAGTCCAGCGGCCGCAACTGGCGGCGCAACAGCAATGCACCGAGCACAGCACTGGCCGCACCACACAACAGCAACCAACCCAGGCTGCCCAGAGCACTTTGCCAAAGTTTGGCAATGGCGAACATCGGGTGGCTGATCACTTCAACGCGCGCGGCCTGTTGCCAGCCACGGCTGACGATGGCATCGCCACCAGCAGCCTCAAGGCCGATCAAGTGCACGAACCATCGCGGTACGCCACCTGGGTCCGGCTCAGCGTGGCGCTCCACCAGCACAGCATTGGAGCCCAGATCGACGACCTTGATGCTTGCATAGTAACCACTGTCGAAGATCGAGCTAACCATCAGTTCGACCATCGCCGGGTCGTCGATATTCGGCGTCAGCGACAGCGCCAGCGCGGTCGCCGCGTCCTGGGCGTGCGAGCGCAACTGGTTGACATACTGGCTGCGCGAGCTTTCCAGGCTGACCATGAAACTGCCACTGAAGGCGACCACCAGGAACAGGCAAATGGCCAACAGCAATTGTTTGAACAGTGACATCTGTGCTCCTTCAGTAAACCGGCTCGGCCGGGAACCCTTCGGCCTGCATTTTCTTCAACAAATCCTGCCAGCGTGACAGCCGCTTGGTATCGCCAACCTTCTTGTTCCCGGCAGCGCCCGTCAGCCACAGCCCCTCGCCATTGAAGGCGTACACCGGCAACAGGTCGGTACGTTGGCTTGCCGGCTTGATGGCGTCCATCAGGCTGTCGAGCACCAAAGGCTGGGCCTGTGGGCTTGAATAATAGGTCAGGACCATGTGTGCCCGGTTCTGTCGCAGCGCCTTGACGTAGGTAATGCGCAGTTTTTCACTGGGGATACCCATGCGCCGCAGGCTGAAATATTTGGCGATGGCGTAGTCCTCGCAATCCCCTGCACCTTTGATCAGTGCCTGCACAGGCGTGGCCCAGTAATCGACTTCATGCCACAGGTCGATGTCTTCGACATAGCGCAATTGCTGGTTGAAGAAGCGGTTGACCACTTGCAGCCGCTCAAGCTCAGTCCCCTGCTTCTGCGTAGCCATCAGGTTCTGCCAGGCATCGATACGGCCCTGCCCGGCACCCAACGGGCCGTAGAGCGCCTGCGACTTGCGGCTGATCTGGGAAAAATCCCAATCCGCGTGCAAGCCGCCCAGCAGCAGACTGCCCAGCAGCGCGGCAAAGCCGACACGTCGCACAACGGTTTTCAGCAACCAGGATATCGCCACTGCGAAGCCCTGTTCAGACCAGTCGAAAGCAGCGATGGTGGGGCTTGCCACAACAAAAGACAATGGCACCCTGCAATCATGCACCCGCCTGTCAGGCCGCCTACACTTTCTAGTTATATCCTTCTGAAGGGCGCTTCCTTTGGCAGACGACTTCATCCACCATAGCCGCGCTTTTGGGGCGCCCGTACCCGTGCGGGTGCAGGTTTGACACCCTTACAAGCTGTTACTACTGTCATTGGATCCAACTTTAGTCATTGTTAAGGCAGACGTCGCGTGGCCGAGAAAATCAAACTGAGCAATGTGCTGGCAAGCGAACAGCTGCTGCCGCATCAGGCCCGTGGCGTGATCGAAGAGCGCCTGCGCAGTGCCATTCTCGATGGGCGCTTACCCCCAGGTACTGCCGTGCGCCAACAAGAACTCGCCACCTTGTTCGGTGTCAGCCGCATGCCCGTGCGCGAAGCCCTGCGCCAGCTCGAAGCGCAATCCCTGTTGAAAGTAGAGATGCACAAGGGCGCTGTGGTTGCGCCGCTGATCGGTGAGGATGCAGTGGACACCTATGCCCTGCGCGTATTGCTCGAGAGTGAGGCACTGCGCCAGTCGATCCCGCTGCTCGATGCCAGCGACATCGCCAGCGCCCGCGGGTATATCCAGCAACTGGAGAATGAAACCCGTCACGCCGAAATCGGCCGCCTCAACCGCCTGTTCCACATGGCGCTATACAGCAGGGCACCAAACAAGAAGCTACTGCGCCTGATCGAGAACGAACTGAACGAGGAAGAGCGCTTCCTGCGCTTCCATCTTTCGTCCATGGGCTTGGGCAAGCTCACTCAGGACGATCACAACGCACTGGCGGATGCGGCCAGCGACAAACTGGTGGATGAGGCGGTAGCGGTGCTGGAACGGCATCTCAACAGCGGGGCGCGGGTAATTCGCAAGTACCTGGATACACAACTGGGGCGCTAACCCACTGCCGCCTAGCGCAGCGTGCGACCAGATGGGTTGCAAATTGATGCGGCGCCACCAACAATGAGACTAATTATCATTCATGTCCATTGATGCCGGCGCCCCTCCCCCATGCCCAGCAACGACTGCGTGCAAACGCTATACAGTGACCATCACGGCTGGCTGCATGCCTGGCTGCGCAGCAAGCTAGGCAATGCGGCCGATGCCGCCGACCTGGCCCAGGACACCTTCGTACGCTTGCTACAGCGCCGTGAACAATTGCAACTGAATGCACCCAGGGCCTTCCTGCGCACGGTAGCGCGCGGGTTGGTGATCGATCACTGGCGGCGCGAGGAACTGCACAGGGCTTACCTGGAGGCTTTGGCGCATGTGCCGGAAGCATTGGCCCCCTCTGCCGAAACCCGCGAGCTGCTACTGGAGTTGCTTGAGCGCATTGCACGCATGCTCGACGGCCTCAAACCCAAGGTACGTCGCGCATTCCTCCTGGCTCAATGCGAGGGGCTGAAGCACCAGGCCATCGCCGAACAGCTGGGGATCTCGGTGCGCACCGTAGAACGCTACATTGCCGATGCGCTCTATCACTGCTACGTGCTGCACTACCAGGACGAGTGCTGAGTCGATGACCGCCGCACGCCCTGATACGAAAGCGGTCAAGCAGGCCATCCAGTGGATGCTACGGTTGCGCGAGAGTGGGCACGACCTGGCGTTGCAACAACAGTGTGCGCAATGGCGCAGTGTCCACCACGAACACGAACAAGCCTGGCAACGGGTGACGCACTTGCATCAAAACCTCGACCTACGCGCCATCCCCGGTGCCGGGCTGGCTTTGCAGACCCTGGAAACCAGCCAGCAGCGCCTGCGTCGAAGGCAGGCGTTGAAGCTGCTTGGGGGCGTTGTCATGGCGGGATCGGCGAGCTGGCTGGCTAAAGACCTCGATGCTGTCAGTGCCTGGGCATCGGACTATGCCACCGGCACGGGCGAACGGCGCGTCTTCACCCTGCCCGATGGCTCACTGATGCAACTCAACACCCGCAGTGCCGTGGACCTGGCCTTCATTGATCGGCAGCGTCTGGTCCGCCTGAAGCATGGCGAACTGATGATCACGTGTAATCCCCGGCATCCCGTGTTTGTACAAACCCGCGACGTGCTGCTGGAAGGCTTTGAAGGACGCTTTGTAGCCTATCAGGATAGCGACTGCACACGTGTCAGCGTCAGCCGCGGAAAAGTGGCGATACACCGGCCTGGCATTGCCCAACTGCAGTGGATCGAGAGTGGACAGAACTGGCGCCTGGATGCTCATGGCGCACAACGGATCGCACAGATGGACATGGACGCGATGGCATGGACTGAAGGGCTGATCGTCACTCAGAACATGCGCCTCGCGGATTTTCTCGCGCAGGTCAGCCGTTATCGCCATGGTTACCTGGGCTGCAGCAACGAGATTGCCGACCTGCGCCTGTCGGGCGTATTCCGCCTCGAAGATCCGGAACAATTGCTTCGGCTGCTACCGCAGACGCTGCCCGTACGGGTTCATCAACGTACACGCTGGTGGGTGCGTGTCGAAAGCACGACCTGATGAGGCCTTAACGTTTTTTGTCGGGTTTTGAACCCCGGTCCGGCTAGGACAGTAAGCGACATCTTCTGCCCTCATCACTTCAACGGACCCTTCATGTTCATCAAGCCGGTGTTAAACCACACTTTCAGCCCGAATGATTTTCGACCAGTCCTGCAGTCCGCTTACTTACGCCATGCCATACGGGCTGCTCTGTTTGGTACCGCCATGGGCCTGGCAGCTGTTGCGCAACTGTCCGTTGCGGCTGAAACAGCCCAAGTGAGTCATCACTATGCAATACCGGCCGGCCAACTGGCCGATGCATTGAACCAGTTCGCTCGCCAGGCCGGCATCACCCTGTCCAGTACGCCTCAGTTGACCGATCGCCTGCAATCCAACGGCCTGCAGGGGCAATACGCCATTGATCACGCGCTGCGCCAGTTGCTTAATGGCAGCGGGCTGGAAGCTGTCAGCCAGGACGGACGCAACTATGTGCTGCAGGCACAGCATCAGGACGCAGCCCTGGCATTGCCAGACACCGATGTCCGTAGTTTCTCTCTGGGCAACGCCTTGGGCAGCATGGAGGGTTACAACGCCACGCATAGCCAAGTGGCGACCAAGACCAGCATGCCACTGGTGGAGACATCCCAATCGGTCTCGGTAGTAACTCGCCAGCAGATGGACGATCAGGGCTCTCAGACCGTTGCCCAGGCCATGCGCTACACGCCTGGGGTACTGACCAACCCCTACGGTGCCACCCATCGCTACGACTATGTGGCCATGCGCGGCTTCAACGACGGCTCGGTGGATAACATCTACGTCGATGGGCTCAAGTCCATGGGCGACAATGGCACTTACAGCACCATGCAGGTGGACCCGTACTTCCTTGAGCGCATCGACATTCTCAAGGGGCCGTCTTCAGTACTCTATGGGCGAAGCTCGCCGGGCGGCCTGGTAGCCCTTACCACCAAGAAGCCACTGCTCACCCCTTTCCACCAGGTTCAAGCCACGGTCGGCACCCAGGGCCAGCGGAGCATGGGCTTCGACTTCAGTGGCCCTGTAGATGATGACAAGCGTATTGCGTATCGCCTGACAGGTTTGGCGGATGCTTCGGACACACAGTTCGACCACAACAAGGAAGAACGCTATACCATCGCCCCGGCCATCAGCGTCGACTTCACCGAGGACACCTCGCTCACACTGCAGGCTTACCTGCAGCACGACCCTAACGGCGGGTACCACGGCGGCAACCCTGCTGACGGTATGCTGCATAAGCGCAACGGCTTGCGCTTGTCGGACCACTTTTTCGAGGGTGAGCCGGGTATCGATAATTACGAGCGCACCCAGCAGTCCTTCAGCTACCAGTTCGAGCATCGCTTCAACGATGTGTTCACCGCGCGGCAGAACTTCCGCTACCAGGATTCCGACGTGTCCATGGACCAGGTGTACTCGGCCGGCTGGGCGGATGCCGACAGCAACATTCTCAACCGCGCCTATACCGGCGGCGACGAGCGCCTGCATTCGTACATCATCGACAATATGCTGCAGGCGGAATTCTTCACCGGCGCTGCCAAACACACCCTGCTGCTGGGCGCAGACTACCAGCGACGCAAAGCCGATGTCGCATGGCGCTATGGCACGGTCGACCCGCTGAACGCCGGCAACCCGCAATACGGCAATGGCAACCTTCAGGTACTGGGCGAAAACCGCTACCAGCGGCGCTTGCAGCAAACAGGTGTGTATCTGCAGGACCTGGTGGAGGTCGACCAGTGGCGATTCTCCCTTGGGCTTCGCCAGGACTGGGTGAAGGTGTCCGAGGAGAATCGCGACAGCGACACCAAGGTCAGCGATCAGCGCTCCAGGTTTACTACCCGGGCCGGGGTGCTCTACCTGTTCGAGAATGGCATTGCGCCTTATGTCAGCTACTCGGAGTCGTTCAATCCCAATACCGTGTCCGACCAGCAAGGCCGCCCGCTGGCACCGACCGAGGGCACTCAGTGGGAAGCCGGCATCAAGTATCAGCCTCCGGGCAGCGACAACCTGTTTACCGCATCGGTGTTCCGTATCGAGCAGGAAAACCTGGCTTCGAAGCAGCCTGACGAAAACTTTTATCGCCCGGTAGGTGAAGTACGCTCGCAAGGGCTGGAGCTAGAGGCTCATGTGCAGCTGAGCGACAGCCTGAAACTGCTGGGTGGCTATACCTTCACCGATATCGAGTACGCCAAGTCGATGCCGAGCCTGGTGTCGGCCAGCCTGGACAATGAAGGCAACGCGCCAACCCAGGCACCGAAACAGATGTTCTCGCTGTGGGCTGACTATAACTTCCACCAAGGGGCTCTGGATGGACTGCGGCTGGGCGGTGGGGTGCGATATGTGGGCTATAGCTGGGTGGATGCGGAAAACAGCATGAAGGTGCCTTCCTACACCCTGTTCGACGCTTCGATCGGCTATGACCTGGGGAAGGTGGGTCTGACGGGTGTGGATGTGCGGCTGAACGCAAACAACCTTACCAATGAAAGCTACATTACCTCATGTGCCAGCCTGAACTACTGCTACATGGGTGAAGAGCGCAATGTGAGCGCTACGGTCAGCTATCAGTTTTGAGCGTTATTGAAACCCGGAAAAGACAAAGCCCCTGTCTGCATCGCAGACAGGGGCTTTGGGTTTGAATCTTGACGATGACCTACTCTCACATGGGGAAACCCCACACTACCATCGGCGATGCATCGTTTCACTGCTGAGTTCGGGATGGGATCAGGTGGTTCCAATGCTCTATGGTCGTCAAGAAATTCTGTGTGCTGGCCCGTCCTTCGGACGTGCCTGCGAATCTCTGTAGTTCCTACTT
>NZ_BCBQ01000131.1:0-12502 GCF_001320885.1 Pseudomonas sp. NBRC 111140 | reverse complement strand
AACTGTAAGTAAAGGTTTCGTTCAACATCCGAAAGGGGCATTTCATCAGGTTGGATTCGCAACAGCACGGGTTGCGGGTCCCTGAAGAGCAGAAAAGGTAAGGGGCGAAGCTTCAGACGAAGGGCCGGAAGCCTCGCAGGAGACGATGAGATGGACCTCACCGGCTCCTGCGACAGCTTTAATTCTCTAAAACCAATTTTGATGTTACGGATTAATAAACTTTGTCACAAAAGCTCTTGGATTCCGCGGCCGAGCGGGGGCGCTGATCCTGGAGAAGAGAGAATAAAGGTTGTCACAAAGCATAATCTTTCAAAAATTCTTGGGCTTTTCCGTTTAATAAAGGTCGTCACAACAGTAAAGGTTGTCACAGCAAAGGTTCAGCCAAAGAAAAATCACAAGGATATATCGTGCAAAAACCCCGGAAAAATTATGATGGTATCTTTGTACACAGAGGTAATCGGTACGAGCTTCTCCTGTTCACAGGTACTAAGTCTGTCTCATGCCCCCTCTTCACTCTGCCAGCACACAGTCCTAGATCGGGCCTTACAGTCCGGTTGGAAGCGATTCTCGGCTGCGCGGCGAAACAAGCAAAGGGCCAGTACAGCGAGCTCATGACGCAGCCCCACCGATACGTCATCAGAAGAAATTTCCATTGCCCGGCAAGCTGAGTTCTTACATCTGCGGTGGCCTGGTGTGCGTTTCACCGTGGCAGTCACGGCACCATGCAAAGAGGGCGTCTTACAGAATCCGGCCATGTTTGAGCATTTCGTGGTCATCCGTGTAGCAGCGAAACAGCCCCAAAGAAATGGCGTAAAGCCCCGCCGACTGGGGCGTGAGATCCAGCCTGGACGTGTCCGCGCCACGGACGATTTCGGCGAGCTTGGCCAGAGTGGGATCATCGAGCTGGTACTTCTTGAGGAAGGCGTCGAAGCTGCTTAACGGCCCGACATGGCTCAGGTCTACCCCTAGAATGTCATAGAGCGTGGCACCTTCATCACTTGCCACGCGCAAGACCTCGCTGCTGGGGACGTAGCGGAAAACCGGGACTGTATCGATGAAGCGCTGGATGAGCCAAGGACAGGCGATCCGATCGATCTTTGGACGTTCACGCGTTACCCATTTCATTGGACACCCCACCGCCGGCAGGCGATGGGTCATGAAACACCGGCCGATGATGTCGGCCGGCAGTTGGTTTCAACCACGCAACATGTGGACTGCCAGGCCTGCCAGGGCGCAAGCGAATAGAACCTGAATGACACCCCGCTTAAAGCGGAATAGGGCAATTGCTGCAGCAACCGCTATCATCGCTGAAGGCCAGTCAAACGCCCCACTGAAGCCTTTTGGCCAAAGTACGTGGTAGCCGAAGAACATGGCGAGGTTCAGGATCACCCCCACCACAGCCGCGGTGATGCCTGTCAGCGGTGCAGTGAATTTCATCTCGTTGTGAGTCGACTCCACCACTGGGCCACCGGCAAGGATGAAGATGAAGGAAGGCAGGAAGGTGAACCAGGTCACGAGGCTCGCCGCGACTGCACCGGCAAGGAACGGGTGCTCCGCACCGAACATCGGATGCACGTACCCACCGATGAATCCGACGAAGGCAACCACCATGATCAGTGGCCCTGGCGTGGTTTCCCCCAAAGCGAGGCCATCGATCATTTGGGTTGGCGTCAGCCACCCGTAATGACCGACAGCGCCCTGGTAGACATAAGGCAGCACCGCGTACGCCCCGCCAAACGTCATCAGTGCAGCCTTGGTGAAGAACCAGCCCATCTGCGTCAGGCTGCCGTCCCAGCCAAACGACAGCGTTAGCAACCCCATGGGCAGCACCCACAGCGCTCCACCGACCAGCAGCAGGTGTACCAGATGTCCCCAGCTGAAACGGGCATGCTCAGGGGTTGGGGTGTCGTCATCGATCAGCGCCGGACCGAAGCTGTTCTTCGCGGCCCCATGACCGCCGCCGATCACGAACTTGCCGGGTGCGAAGCGGCCCCCCACATAGCCGATGATGGCGGCCACCAGCACGATCAGCGGGAACGGCACGTTGAGGGCGAAGATAGCGACGAACGAGGCGCCGGCCATAGCCCACAGCCAGCCGTTCTTGAGGGCTCGTGAACCAATCCGGTGTGCAGCGTGGACGACAATGGCGGTGACCGCCGGCTTGATGCCATAGAAAATGCCCGCGACTACCGGCACCTCGCCAAAGGCGACATAGACCCAGGACAAACCGATCAGGATGAACAGTGAAGGCAGCACGAACAATGCGCCGGCAATTACCCCACCCCAGCTGCGGTGCATGAGCCAACCGATATACGTTGCGAGCTGCTGAGCCTCGGGGCCGGGCAGCAACATGCAGTAGTTCAGCGCGTGTAGAAACCGTTTCTCGCTGATCCACCCCCTACGCTCGACCAACTCCTGATGCATGACTGAGATCTGTCCGGCAGGCCCGCCAAAGCTGATGAAGCCTAACTTGAGCCAGAACAGGAAGGCTTCATACAGACCGATCGGCTGCTGAGACGCTTGCGATGGCGGCTGTTCACTTACTGCGGAGGTGGTATCAACCATTTTGGGCTTCCTCGCTTGCGAAAGCCGTCAGCAGGCCATCGAAGATGCCTCCTGCGACCATTGTCAGTTGATCGTCATCGCCAATGCTCTCTCTCAATCCGGCGAGGACACGCTCGATACCGGGTGCTTCGGAAGGTTGTACGCCTCCCACATCCAGGTAGTGGATGACACCCGCCAGGCGTGCCAGGCCTGGCTGCTGAAAGGCGAAGCTCTCGATGAGGGTTTCGAAGGAAACCCGCTGGCCAACGTGGCTGAATCGGGCCCCATCAAAATCAAAGCCGAGCGCATCGCTTGGGCAGTCGCTGGGACTGTCCAACCAAATGAATTGGGCATCGGCATCAACGAAGCGACGGATCAGCCAGGCACAGGCCAACCGGTCTACCCAAGGACGTTTTCGCGTTGCCCATCGGCGACCTTGGTATTCGCTGCGCTCCAGCTGGTTGATCGCCTCATCGTGCGCACTCGGCTCATCAGAAGACAGAGCGCGGCTAATCGCGGTCTCAAGCTCCTGCAGGGCCGCGTCGGCTTGGGTCTTGAGTACACCTGGGAAGAAATCGATCGCTGCCAACTGGCCGAAGGCCTTCCTGAGCTTGCGCACCTGTCGGGCTGTCAGCAACGCATTATCCGGGGATAGGTCAGCTCGGCAGCCTGCAATTTCTTCCATCAGCTTGGCGTATTCATCGCTTCTGTCGAATAGCCCGCTGAAGCGCTCCTCGCGTTCTGGCAACGACAGCAGAAATGCCGTGCCGTTGATGGCTAGCACATCTCGCTCCACGGCTTCGAACGTTTCGCGGCCCGCGCTTTGTTCCGGCAGCAAGTACACACCATCGCGTAGCACGGCGGCGCCAGAGGCCTTCAGCGTTCTCCAGGCGCGCATTCGTTCGGTGGCGTTTGCTGTCGGCAGTCCCAAAATCAATAGCGACCAGCTAATCATGTAGAAAACTCAACATAAAATGTATCTTTTCCTACATTAAGCCAGTTTCGTCCAAATGCAACGGGTATTCATCGAGCGTGTCGAGCCGTATGGAATCGCGTTGACCATATCCCCCTGGGGGGGATACGCTGTTGTCGATCTGATGAAGTTCAGGCGATAGAGATCGCCTCCAGCCGTGCACGGAGGTGCCATGCTATCTGTCCTGAAAAACCGCACTTACAGGCACCTGTTCATTGCTCAGGTGATTGCCTTGATCGGCACCGGCCTGGCGACCGTAGCGCTTGGGCTTCTGGCCTATAATCTAGCCGGCGCGCAGGCCGGCGCCGTCTTGGGCACTGCGCTCGCGATCAAGATGGTGGCCTACATTGGCGTGGCGCCGATTGCCGGTGCGTTTGCCGAACACCTACCCAGAAAAGCCATGCTGGTCTCCCTCGACCTGGTCAGGGCAGCCGTGGCGCTGTTACTCCCGTTTGTCACCGAGATCTGGCAGATCTACGTGCTGATTTTCGTGCTGCAGTCTGCATCTGCCGCGTTTACGCCAACGTTCCAGGCCACCATTCCTGACATCCTCCCTGACGAGCGTGAGTACACCCGGGCGCTATCACTTTCGCGCCTGGCTTATGACCTGGAGAGTGTTATTAGCCCGATGCTCGCGGCAGCCCTGTTGACCGTGGTCAGCTTCCACAGCCTGTTCGGTGGCACCGTCGTGGGTTTCCTCGTGTCAGCTGCGATGGTGGTTTCAGCGGTATTGCCGGTAGCCGTTCGCGGGCCCAAGCGGAGCATCTACGAGCGGACGACCAAAGGCCTACGGATCTTCCTGCGTACCCCGCGCCTGCGCGGCCTCCTGGCCTTGAACCTCGCAATTGCTGCAGCCAGCGCGATGGTTATCGTGAATACGGTCGTGTTGGTTCAGGCGAAGCTTGGGCTGGATCAGAGCGCGATGGCCATGGCGTTGATGGCTTTCGGTGGCGGTTCGATGGTGGTGGCCATGCTGCTTCCGCGACTTCTTGAGCGTCTGGACGATCGTAAGGCCATGCTTGCCGGCGGAGCGATCCTGGTGGCTGGTTTGCTGATCGGGGCTTTCGTCTCCAGTTATTCGGCCTTGGTTGTTCTGTGGGTGGTGCTGGGCGCTGGATATTCCCTGGCACAAACGCCGTCGGGGCGGATCTTGCGTCGATCTTCTTCGGCTCAGGATCGACCAGCGCTGTTCGCGGCGCAGTTCGCCTTGTCTCATGCTTGTTGGCTGATTACCTACCCGCTGGCCGGGTGGCTGGGAGCCAGCGTCAGCCTCACTGCTGCGTTCGTTGGCCTAGGTCTACTCGCTGGGTTTGCGTGGACACTGAGCAAATGGATCTGGCATCCCGACCATGAGCACGAGGTTGTGTCGCATCAGCACGACGATCTTTCGGAAGATCATCCTCATGTCGCTGATGGAAAATCTCATGCGCACTCGTTTGTCATTGATGAGCTCCACCGGAAATGGCCACGGCGATAGCGCCCTCCATCCAGGGCGGTGGAGAGTCGCTGGGTCGGTGCTATTTCTTGAGCGCCTTCAGCCGCGCACTGGCTTTCTGTACGGCGGCCATCTTCTCCGGACGTTTCATGCGCTTCCACTTGCGGATTTCATCTTTCGACCGTCCGCAGCTTACACAGAGATCGCCCTTCAACTGACAGAGTGAAATACAAGGGTTCTCGATCTGCGAAGCCATGGATGAGTTACCTGTGGGCAGGATTGTGGCGCGTGAGTGCAGGCCGCCTCAGCGGCCCGCATCCACAGATTAGGCTTGGTGAATTTCGACGGTCAGGTGCCGAATTTCATGAACCGGCAACAGCCGCTCACGAATACTTTCAACACTGGTTGCGGCTTTGCCAACAACGCTGACGATAGCGGCGTGGGCGTCGGGGCCTACGCGCCAAACGTGAAGATCGCAGATGCGGACGTCACCCGGTTGCTCAATGAACTCGCGGATTTCCTGCGCTACGTGATCATCAGTTTTGTCCAGAAGGACGCCGGCAGTCACTTTCATCAGGTTCCAGGACCAGCGCCCGATAACAACGGCGCCGACGATGCCCATCACAGGGTCGAGCCAGACCCATCCAAGGTATTTGCCCGCCAGCAGTGCGACGATCGCAAGGACCGAGGTCAGTGCATCGGCCAGGACATGCACATAGGCCGATTGCAGATTGTTGTCGCCGTGCCCGTGGCCATGATCGTGGTGATGGTGGTGGTCATGCCCGTGATCATGGTTGTGCCCGTGGCCCAGCAGCAACGCACTCACGATGTTCACCAGCAAGCCAACTATCGCGATACCAATCGCGATGCTGAATTGCACTTCATTCGGTTGGAACAAACGGACGATCGACTCAGCACCCACTGCCAGGGCAACGAGTCCCAGGATCAGCGCCGAAGCAAACCCACCCAGATCGCCGACCTTGCCCGTACCAAAACTGAACCCAGAGTTGGTGGCGTGTCGCTTGGCATACGCGTATGCAGCGGCCGCGATGCCGAGCGCACCAGCGTGTGTGGCCATGTGGAAGCCGTCGGCGAGTAGGGCCATCGATCCGGTGATGTAGCCTGCGGCAATCTCACCCACCATCATTACAACGGTCAGCAACACGACCCAGAGCGTGCGCTTCGCATTCTCTTCATGGGAGGCACCGAGAAAAACATGGTCATGGGTGGTTGCCGTCGTGCTCATAGCTTGGATGTCCGAAGTCATTTTGAGTACCGCTGAATGGCTTCCAGGAGTTCTTCTACGCCCTTGCTGCGCTCTTCGTCAGTAAGTGACGGGTGAGCTACGTGCGCCCTGGCGTGATCCTTGATGATTTCGTCCAGCAACCCATTCATCGCTCCACGGGCCGATGCCACCAGTAGCAGGGTCTTGGCGCAGTCCTCTTCTTCCTGAAGGGCTTTTTCAATTGCCTGCACCTGCCCAGCAATGCGTTTGACGCGCTTGAGCAGCGCCTCTTTGTTCGATGCGAGATGGCCCATACCATACTCCCCCTATGTATATTGGCGCGGAGATTGTCATACCCCACCCCCCTATACAAGAGACCAGTAATCAGCAGGCGATTTTTGAGACGAGCGGGATGACTGGCGAACGTATCAACCGTCATCCTGAGGAGCGGTAGATAGAGCCTTCCTTGGCTCTAACCGGGGTATCAGTCGTGAGCGTGGCCATGGCCCGCGCTATCGTTCGACACCTCTGGCTCGGCATCGCCGCATGCGACGAGCAGGCCGAGGAGACCGATTACAGCGAGCGAACGTAGCAGTTTGATGGTCATGTCGTAGGTTCCACAGTGGTGAGATCAAAAAATTGATAGGTCGAGGCTCACTTCTAGTGAGCCTCGACCACGCGTCATTTCTTCAGGTTGAGATAGTCGCCAGTCGTGTTCAGCACAATGGTGACGTTACCCGTGGTACGGTTGCGCCAGAACCAGCCATGGGTGCCGTCGAAGAGCGCAGTCAGCTCACCCTTGTCGCTTTGCACCTGACGACCCTTGCTGTAGCTGTGGAAGTCGCCCTGGGCCGCGTCATAGGTTTCACCGTGGGTGTCGTGGTTGACCGGTCCCGAAGCATTCCACTCATATGCAACGACAGTTCCCTTACGCATTTCGAGCTTGATCTCGCGCCCTTCGCCTGGCTTGAGGGTCAAACTGACCTCGTCGGTTTTTGCCGCTGGCTGCACTGCTTGCTGGGCAGGCTGCACCGCTGCAACTTGTGGAGCCGGAGCGGGAGCAGCCTCGGGAACCGGTGCCGGTATTGCCGGCGCAGGTACAGCGGCTTTCGTAGCGGCCTCATCGGCCAAGGCTTCTTGGGCGAGGGAGATCTTGATCTCGCCCATCTGGGTAAGACCCATGGCTCGGCCCAGACCTGTTGGGTCGACGGCATACTCCGAAGGCATGACCACGGTGACCAGAAGGCCCATCGCGGCAGCGAAGGCGATGGCGGTGGATCGAATGAGCTGACGGCTGCTCGGCAGTTCGTTTGCCGAAGGAAGTGGGGAGTTGAACATGTTCAGAATCCTCAAGCGGTAACAATCAGGCCAGTCAGCTGATAACCCATCAGCAGGAAACCGGCGCTCATCATGGCAACGTTGGCGGTGTAGGCGTGACGCCAGAAACCACCGGTTCTTCTCCAGAAGCCCATCACGATCAGGATGGCGCTCAGCGCGAGCAACTGACCGATCTCAACCCCGACATTGAAAGCAATGAGGTTGGGGATCAGGCCGTCGGCCGAGATTTCGTACTCCTGGATCTTTGTTGCCAGGCCAAAGCCATGCAGCAGGCCGAAGACGAGCGTCGCGGCTTTGGTGTTCGGCTGGTAACCGAACCAGCGCTTGAAGGCCCCCAGGTTGTCCATCGCCTTGTAGACCACCGAGAAACCGATGATCGCGTCGATGATGTAGGAGCTGATGCTGATCTCAGTAAGCACGCCGAACAGCAGCGTGACCGAATGTCCAACGGCGAATAGCGTGACGTAGAGGCCCACGTCCTTGAGGCGGTAGAGGAAGAAGATGACGCCGAACAGGAACAGCAGGTGGTCATAGCCCGTCATCATGTGCTTGGCGCCCATGTAGATGAACGGGATCAGCATGACCCCCGAGCTTTCCTGGATGAATCCCTTGTCGCCTTCCGCTACGGCGTGTGCCAATGCCTCCGGCATGCCGATAAGCAATGACGCGACGAACAGGAACAAGAGGCAGATGGGATGGCGTGCACGCACAGCGAGCAAGCTCCCACCCGTTATCGAGTGTAAACGCATGGATCAATCCTTTTTGCAGTGATCGAGAGCCGCAAAGCGGCCAGGGTCAGGAAGCAAAAGCAGGACGAGGTGGGCGTTCGATTCGGAAGATAGGCGGGTGTGGTACCGAGTTGCCTGACCAGGCCAATGGCATGGACGGGCCGAAGATAGGTGTCAGTTGCGCAGCAGAAGAGAGCTGAGGGGTCTCGTGCTGGTGGTCGGGCGTGAGCGGGGCATGATAGTGGTCAGTGCAATGCGCGCAGCTCCATGAGGCCTCGCCATGGTCATGCCCATGCTTCATGTTCCCTGCTTCTTGGGCAGCGACTTGAGTCGGTACTGCCAACGAATAGGCGTGCCCCGTCCAGGCCAGCATAACGGCCATAGCCAAAGCCACGAGGATGGCTGATGACAGGAAACGACGGGACATTCAGATGCCTATGACGCTGATTCAACAGCAACGTTGCACGTTTGACCTAACCCCCTGGGGGGGATAGCATCGCCAGCGTAATGTATCGCCGACAGAGACTCAAGATATGTCCGATGATCACCAGCACGATGATGAACAGGGCCATGCCCATACTCACCAGAGCCATGAGGCGATCATCAAGCGCCTGAAGCGTGCAGACGGCCATCTGCGCAGCATCATTGCCATGATCGAGGATGGGCGCGAGTGTGTAGACATTGCCCAGCAACTGCATGCGGTTGAAAAGGCCGTCTGCCAGGCCAAGCGCACGCTCATCCAGGACCATATCGACCACTGTCTTGAGGACTCGGTTGCAGCCTTGAGCAAGGGCGATCGATCGGCCCTGGACGAATTCAAGCAAATTACCAAGTACCTGTAGGGCCGTGTTCGAGCTCACCAGCTACCTCGGCCTGTTTCTGGCAGCTTTTGCGGCCGCCACGCTGCTACCCATGCAGTCAGAAGCCGCGCTGGCCGCGATGCTAGTGTCTGAGCTGTACCTGCCCGTGGCGCTTGTCGCGGTGGCTACCGCCGGCAATGTGCTGGGTTCCGTGGTTAACTGGTTTTTGGGTCGAGGCGTCGAGCACTTCAAGCACAAGCGCTGGTTCCCGATTAGGGAGTCCAAGCTGGAGAAGGCACAAGTCTTCTACCAGCGCTATGGATACTGGTCACTGCTATTGAGCTGGGTACCCATTATCGGCGATCCAATTACGTTGGTAGCCGGGGTCATGCGCGAGCCACTTTGGCGGTTCACACTGTTGGTGACCTTGGCCAAGGGTGGGCGGTACTTGCTACTGACTCTTTTGGTACTCGGGAGCATGCCGTGACGTCAGATCCCATCCGTCACAGAGAGCGGCACACGGGCCAGGACCTGATCAAGTGGATCGCCTTGATTACGATGGTGCTCGATCACATGCGGTTGGCCTGGCCGGCTACCAGTAACCTGTTTGTCTTAGGCCGACTGTCCTTTCCTTTGTTCTGTTTGGCGGTGGCCATCAACGTTTCGCGGAACCAGCCTGGTGAGTTGTTTATCCGGAGTAATGGCCGGTATCTCGCCCTTTTGGTGTTGTTTGCGGCGCTATCAGAAGTGCCATACCGGATGGTCAGCACCTCAGGCACATTCAACGTCCTGGTCACGTTGGCGTTGGGTCTGCTGGTCGCTTGGGGAGTGCAGCACCGGACGCTCGAAAGCCTGGTACTGGCCGGCGGGGCGATTCTGGCTGCCTATTTGCTGAGCGAGCCGTTGATGTTCGGCTTTTATGGAGTGTTCGTGCCGGCAGCTCTGGTGCTCGCGATCAAGCGCCCCGAACTTTTCGCGTTACTGCCCGTCGCACTCTGTGCTGCTGCCAACTCTCGAACTGGCCTGTTCGAGCAAGCAGCGCAACTAGAACCATTCGCCATCCTCGCACTGTCGACCGCCGCTCTTGCACCTCTGCTCGGTTTGGCGCTGTTCTGGGCCCCATTGCCGTTCAAGGTCGTGCCTGTCAAACAGTGGAGCTATTGGTTCTACCCCGGCCACCTGGTGGCGCTACTGGGTATTCGCAACTTGCTTTAGCTGCTGGCTTTGCTTCTATGGCTGGCATCCTCAGGGTCAAGAACACCAGCGCTGAAGGACCTGCGGACCGCCTTAGTGACAGTGGCGCTCGCCCGTTTTGTGGTTGGTGTGGCAACCCTTGGAGTCGGTACCGCCGCTATGTGCGAAGGCAGTGACCGAGGAGAACGACAGGACTGCTGCGATCACGAGGTAAACGATTTTCATCAGGCTACTCCATGCTTGGTTTTTGTACGTGGCTTCGGCCACCGGCGAAGATTATGGCTAATTGCCTTCATACGGCAAGCGGCTGCGTCCCCGACGAGGTGTGGTCCAATGAAAGGGGTAATTACGGGCGTCGGGCTGGAGCCCGTGGAATTAAACGCTGCGAGAGTTTTAATTCTCTAAATCCAATCGTCCCGAGTCCCGTATACACCTACAGGCCTCCTAATGAGGCCCAAAGAGTGGTGAACTGGCGCTTGCGCTACAGCGCAGAACCCGATACGGGGAGCTAGTTGAAAAGCTCCAAGAAACGGCTGAAATTGACGGCAGCTATGGCAAGGCCACTCAGTACGATAACTGTCGTGTAGATCGGATGGTCTTTGACGATTTCAATCAACACAACAGGGTGCACCCCGTTCCGCTCGTACCATTTGGATTTCGTCTTCAAGGACTTGTCATGTGTCCGTTCGAAGAAGTTCGCAAACATATCGAGCTTCCTCAAGGTCGATTGATGCATTTTTATGTACTCAGCGTTCACAAAGGCGGCAGCCTCATCAGCGCCCGGCAGCGCGTCTTGGTCGCTGGCATTGTTGAGTTCAGCTAATGCCATGATCCTGCCTTTCCTTCCCTTGCTATCGGCATGCGGGGCATAATTTCTTCCATACAACGCAACCAGCTCACGCGCAAGGTCAACCTTCTTGTCATCCGGCAGCTCTACGGGTTTGCCGCCGAGTACCCGGAAGCGATGCTCAAGCGCAAAGAACCCGAAATTTTCGTCTCGCATATTCCAGTGCAGGAAACGGCAATCCTTGTGCTTATCAAGCCATTGGAAAAAGCCTTTGAGCATCGACTTTTCGAATTTATTGAGCTCTGCTTGCATGCTGGAGAGCTGTTTGCTGAGCTCTGCTTCTTTATGGATGGACCATGATTTGGTCTGGCCGGTTTTTAGGTTTCGTGTGGCGATGGAGGTCACACGTTTCGACTCCCCCGTATCGTTCTGATAAAACGATTCGCAGGAGTAGTGGATTACGTAAACTCGGTTCGCGTCGAGGTAGAGGTCTTCGATTAACGCTCTGCTCCTTTTGCGATCCTTTACCCGATCTAGCTCTGCTCCCACCACCTTCCCCTCAACCCAGTGCAATGTAGGCGAAGCTGGTGATTCTGCCCTCAAATGTGAGTACCCGCTAGATTTACCCCTAGCTTTGCCTTTGACTCTCCCTGAGGGTATACCGCCTGGGGATAACCAGCTTGCTTTGTCTTGGCGGATTGCCCTGCCGATTGACGTGGCCCACATAAGCCGCTTCAAATGCCGTCAGAACGCAGGACCATTCGCTCCCGTCGAGCTGGCTGGTGGGCGTGAGCCAAGAGGCGTATCCTACAAGCGCTTGCTCCGAGACTTGTTGGCCTACAGCCTCCCCTTGGAGACATCTGATAGCCCGCCGCCGAGGCGGGCTTCTTTGCTACCAGATCTGTACAGCAGCGCCTTTGGTTGGCTAGCTGCCCAAGCTAGGCTCTGCCAGAACGCATGCCCATAAGCGGTCTACCTGTCTCCCTAGGCACGCCGGTTATCGACGTACCCAAATCTTTTATCAGGCGCATGGAAAGCAGGCGGAGGTTTGGCGAAATTCGCTTACGCAGTCATTGCTTCGCAGGAATCTGCGCAGGTCATACAGGCCTGTGCGCATTGCTGACAGTGGTCAGCATCTCGGTGCGAAGGCCTGCCCGATCATTTAAGGCTGGAAAATCACTGCTTCTGAATGCTCACGATTTCGCGACGCTTCCCCCCATACGGAACCCAAATTTCACCTTGTCTCCTACGTTCAAGCCCTTCAGCTGTGCAGGCTCAGCTTGGATCCGTCCCTGAAAACGTTATGGAGTCATGAAAATGATTCCTCGACAGATCAGCGCCCAGCCGCGTGCCATCGCCCCGCTGCTACGCAGAACGATGGTGTGAAATTAAGAGGGAGTCAGACGCGGGGAGGACGCCATGGATCGGGGGGGAGAACCTGTCGCTATGCCTACAGCATAGGTATCGGCAGGTCGTGG
>NZ_BCBQ01000130.1:0-12557 GCF_001320885.1 Pseudomonas sp. NBRC 111140 | reverse complement strand
GTTTTCGTAACTCCAGCGCTTACAACCGATGGTGGGAGGCACGGACATTATGGGGTTCGATGGTCAACAGCTCGAGAAGCTATGGCCGCCAGGTACTGACGCTGATCGACGATGAGCAGCTTGCCAATCCAGTCAAGGCTAGGCTCATTCAGCGTCACGTGGCCTACCTCCAGGCCTTGCGAATGCATCTGCAAGGAAAACGGGACATCTCTGCTTTAACGCCGCTGCTGTCCAACCACGACCTGCAGTTGCTCACCACAGCAAGCAATTTGCCAAACGACATCCTCAGCGGCTCTGCAGAAATCATCGCTAGGGAGTTTCAGGAGGGCCGCCTCGACAGCATCCGCCTAGCCCGCCTTGAGTCCACGTTGGTCGATATTTCGAACTGGCAAGGCGGAATGGAGCGGATTGCCAATACGCCGCTTCCCTACCCTTACACCTACTTCCCCAGGATATTCAGCACCCTCTTTTGCGTGATCATGCCGCTCAGCCTGGTGCCCTCTTTGGGCTGGTTCACACCGGTCGTCTCCACGGTGGTAGGTTGCATGTTGCTGGCCATGGAGCGAATCGGCACCGACTTGCAAGCACCATTCGGGCGTAGCCAACACAGCATTCGTACCGATGACCTCTGCCGAAATATCGAAAAGAATCTTCAGTCGATGTTTAACTCTCGGGAGCGTGGGGCCTTGTCATTGACGCCAAGCCTGGCCACCGAAAGGCACCGTTCTGCCTCGTGAGGCACGGCCAACGGCTTGACAGTTTGCAAGCTCGCTCAAGATAGTAACCAGAGACTGCGGCTAGCCACATAAGCAGCCGGACTAGGAGGACAACACCATGGCTGATCAGATAGCCCGACTGGACGCTGAGCTCGTCTCTCTGGATCAGATTGCTGCTGAATTGGAGCGCCAGGTGGGACCTAGCCCTGTAACGCGCCCCCTGGTCATCGCATGGTTGAGCGAATGGTTGAAGGTGGCGGGCGAATCGAAACCCGGTTTACCTCATCTGCCTCACTCTCTCAAAGCGGCTTATGCCGCCTGGACGCATCAAGCCGTGGATCGCTGAACGGAAACTGCAACCCACGGTTTCCAGCGATGTTTTAAGCAATCCGTTGTTTCGGCTGGTGACGCTCAGCAGCGAGGCACCTTGCACGGCCAACCCCCCAGGCCAAGGCACGCGTCATCGACTCTCCTGGCCGCGTGTCGAAGGCTTCTTCGTGCAGTGGCATACCGGTGCCGGCATACACGCCTATGAACATTTGCGTGTCACCTGTGCGCGAAAGGCGCACTTGGACATCCATCGTAGTGCCGTCATCCAAGCTCTCATAGTGCGTCCTGTGATGTAGCGCCGGGTCTGCCCATTTCCAGAAAATGTCACCGCGAATCCGCATGCCGCCCTCCTACGACTTTAGTCTTATATATGGGGTTTCTGAACCTTAGCGCAGCGGAGCAGAAGAGACAGCCCCGCCGAGCGGATTATGGATAGATACTGTGATGGGATGTGACGTGGGAGGCATTCCAAATGCGTCAACGGAATTCAGGATGTCCCAGGATTCTAAAGACCCTTTGAAGATTGCTTCTCAGCGCTGATCTGCACCAGCGGCCCATGGTCATGAATGCACAGTGAGATTGAAGGCGAGCCCGATCCAGCACGACTTGCCGTCCGCGCTTCCTCATCACAACTCTCCAGCCAGTGCCCGGATCCGCGATAGCAACCTTGTCGCTCGGAAGCTGAAACTCCCTCACTCCCACTTGACTGTGCACTGAGATGTGCCGAGAGCGAAGTGCTTCAAAGGCACAACGCAGTAAATGTCGTATGACACTTAGATCATTTACTGAGCCTGCGTCCTTTTCGATGGCCAGGCAGGCCGCAGCGAGCACCTCAGCCACCAACTGCTCGGCTTGATCCATGTTTTGATTTGGCATGTCGTCCTCGACCTGACCGACAAAAAAATACCTTGCATGGCTGGCATCAGCATAGCGAGGGTCCCACGCCCGCAATCAGCGGGGAGGTTGGCTTCCCGGAACTTCCAGGCATGCTACGCCCCTGATTCAGGGTCGCTCGCCGGAACTCCAGGGGAACGCTGGCTTTCCTTGTCATTGCCCAGACCGGGGTTGATACGCGGATCATCAGGTATGGGAGCCCCTTCCTTTAGTTGATTATCCCGGCGCACATCCCGCCTACTACTCGCACCGCTAGGGTTTGGGTGTTCACTGGATACTGAGTTGTTTGCATCCACATCATCCATCTCTTCTTCTACAGGGGACTCATCCTCAGGCGGCAACGGGACCTCAACCTCTTCTGTCCCGCGACGCTGCGATGTTTCATCACCGTGTTTATCGCCGATCACCTGCTGCGATACCTTACCGGGAGCATTTTCATCAATGACCATGTCCTTTCTCCGTTCAGAGGCAGATGGTACCTGCACCTAAACTTGGAAAGCGGGCGATGCTTGAGAGTGCCTGCAGCTAGACGAGTGGCGTGGCAGCCTGTCGAAGCCGGACCTTCGGTTGAACGCCTTTCCTCAGAAAGGGGCGTCGGTTCATCCACTTCGACAGGTAAGCGCTCTTGATCCTCCCAATGCCCTCGATCGCGATCGGCCTGACCGTGACAGCCGGCCTTTCTGCATCAGAACCTTCCGTCGCTCTGCGGGCACCCTTCGGTAAACAGCAGGCCGAACACAGGGTGAACAACCAGAGAGGGAGTTTCACCATGAAAGCAGAGAAACCGTGCGCGTTGCTGCTCGCAATGTGCTTGGGTTGCGCGGCGCCATTTGCCCTGGCTGCCACAGACCTGAACGATCAGCGCGCCCCGGGCACGCAACCTCACAGCAATGGGTCCATGAACGGCCAAGGCGATGCGACAGGCTCTGGAATACCAGCAGATGGAATGGGCACGGGTAATGGCGGTACCCATGACAATGGAACGGACAACACGGGCGGTGACGGCACCGATACTGACTCGGGCTCCGGTGATAATGGGGGGGATGGTAGCGGTGCAGGACCGGCGAGTGGTAGTGGTGGCTCAACCGGTAGTGGATCAGGTTCAGGATCGGGCAGCTAGGTGGAATGGCCAAATGGCGGAGGATCTCCCGCTCATGGCCCAGCGTTTCAGTTTCGCCATTGATCAAGCAACACACTCAGGAGTGGATGCCATGCCACGCGGTGACAAGGACAAATATACGGACAAGCAGAAACGCAAGGCCGAGCACATCGAGCAATCGTACGAGGACAAGGGCGTGGGCAAGGACGAAGCCGAAGCGCGCGCCTGGGCCACCGTGAACAAGCAATCCGGTGGTGGTGAAAAGCCGGGAGGCTCGGGGAGGAGGACTGCGTCACGCGAGAAGAAGACCGCACGCACGGATTCAGCCAAACGCGCCGCCGAGTCTCGTCAAGGGCACTCACGCACTTCGCGCGCGTCGCTGGAATCACAAAGCAAGCAAAGCCTTATGAAGGAGGCGCGCAGCAAAGACATCAAGGGGCGCTCGAGCATGAACAAGGCCCAGTTGGTCGAAGCCCTGCAAAAACAGGGGTAATCGGAGAAGGTCGGCGCAGCGTGAGGCTCACTCGCCTCACACTCAACGCCATTGCGTCAGCAGCATGCCCCGAATACCGCAGACCGGGTCTTGTTCAGGGCACAGCACCTGGGCGATGCGCGCGAGATTGCGCGGGTGTGCTGCTCTGTCGGGCCGCTGAATGTCGTAGTCTTCCTGCCCAAGAGGATAGGCGCCGACCACCAGGAAGTTATCGCTGCACTCGATGCAGCGATGGCCCGTACCTGCTGGCAGCACCAGCACATCTCCCCGCTCCACGCTCACGCTTTGCCCGTATTCACCGCCAAGCGTCAAACGGGCCCGTCCACAGGCAATCCCGAGTGCCTCGTGAGCGTTTGGATGAAAGTGGTGATAGTCGAAAATCCCTGAGCGCCAGAGCGGGGTCCATTGGTGAGCCGCAAACATCACCTCGAATGCGCTGGCATTGTCCTCCGACGGGTCAAGTTTCAACCGATAAAGCAGTACGGGAAAACGGCTGTTCGGCGTCGCGCCGTCGTCTTAGAAATACAAGGTCTGCACGCTGGCATCTTGTGTATTCATGAGCGTCATGATGCGCACCCTGAGGGGTTATCGGTGCAACTTCGAACCCGTCGGCGGTTGCCTGGTTCCAGCCGGCAGACGGGTGCACATACCGTTGAAACTTTCCCGGCACGTGCCAAGTCCAGAAGCCTATCGATAACAGAACGGGAGCAGGCAATGACCGGCACGGTAGGCGACTTTCTGGTAGAGCGTTTGTATCAATGGGGCGTACGGCGCATCTTCGGTTACCCTGGCGACGGCATCAATGGTGTATTCGGCGCGCTGAGCCGGGCCAAAGGCAAGATAGAGTTCATCCAGGCCCGCCATGAGGAGATGGCCGCCTTCATGGCCAGCGCCCATGCCAAGTTCACAGGCGAGCTCGGTGTGTGCATGGCCACCTCCGGCCCGGGCGCCTCGCACTTGCTTACCGGCCTGTACGATGCACGCATGGACCACCAGCCGGTGCTGGCCATCGTCGGTCAGCAGGCCCGTGCGGCACTGGGTGGGCACTACCAGCAGGAACTGGACCTGCTGTCGATGTTCAAGGACGTCGCCGGTGCGTTCGTCCAGCAGGCATCGACGCCGGAGCAGGTACGCCATCTGCTCGACCGTGCGGTGCGCACCGCCGTCGGCGAACGCCGCGTCACCGCCATCATCCTGCCCAACGACTTGCAGGACCTACCCTACAACGAACCACCCAGGGCCCACGGTACGGTGCATTCCGGCATGGGCTTCAGCAAGCCCAGGGTGCTGCCCTTCGAGGAGGACTTGCAGCGCGCGGCCGAACTACTGAACGCCGGTCGCAAGGTGGCGATACTGGTGGGTGCCGGCGCGCTGCAGGCGACAGAGCAGGTCATTGCAATTGCCGAAACACTTGGCGCCGGGGTGGCCAAAGCGCTGCTGGGTAAGGCGGTGCTGCCGGACGACCTCCCATGGGTCACTGGATCGATCGGCCTGCTCGGCACCGAGCCCAGTTATCAGCTGATGAGCGAATGCGACACCCTGCTGATGATCGGCTCCGGCTTTCCCTATTCCGAGTTTCTACCCAAGGAAGGCCAGGCACGAGGCGTGCAGATCGACCTGCAACCCGACATGCTAAGCCTGCGCTACCCGATGGAGGTCAACCTCGTCGGCGACGCCAGCGAAACATTGCACGCACTGTTGCCGTTACTTGACCACAAGACCGACCGACGCTGGCGCGACAAGGTAGAAACCTGGCGTGCACAGTGGGACAAGACCGTGGCCAAGCGCGCCCTGGTCAAGGCCGACCCGATCAACCCGCAACGCGTGGTCCATGAGCTTTCCCCTCGCCTGCCCGACCACGCCATCATCACCAGCGACTCCGGCTCCTGTGCCAACTGGTTTGCCCGCGACCTGCAGATTCGCCAGGGGATGCAGTGCTCGCTGTCCGGCGGCCTGGCCTGCATGGGCGCCGCCGTGCCCTATGCGATTGCAGCCAAATTCGCCCACCCGCAACGGGCTGTAGTTGCTTTGGTGGGCGATGGGGCGATGCAGATGAACAACCTCGCCGAACTGATCACCGTGGCCAAATACTGGCAGCAGTGGGACAACCCGCAATGGATCTGTGCCGTGTTCAACAATGAAGACCTCAACCAAGTAACCTGGGAGCAACGGGTCATGGAGGGCGACCCCAAGTTCGAAGCTTCGCAGTCGATCCCTGACGTGCCCTACCATCTGTTTGCCATTTCCATTGGCCTGCAAGGTATCTACGTAGATCGCGAAGAGGACGTTGCCGCTGCGTGGGAGCGTGCGCTGGCTGCCGATCGGCCAGTACTGATCGAGTTCAAGACCGACCCGAACGTGCCGCCCTTGCCACCCCACATCAAGTTGGAACAGGCAAAGAAGTTTGCCAGCAGCTTGCTCAAGGGCGACCCCGACCAGGCGGGCATCATTATGCAAACAGCCAAGCAGGTGCTCGGCTCGGTGCTGCCTGGCAAGAAGTGACAGGCACCTCGGCGAGCCGGCTGAACGTTTGATCAGCCGGCCCGGTCGCAAAAACAGAGACGCAGCAGACTGCGCAAACCCTGACCGTGAGGACCTACCATGAGCGCGATCGCCTACAACGGGGCTGCACAGCACCCCATCTGCCTGACCCTCAATGGTCAGCCCCGAACCCTGCAAGTGCATCCCTGGGTCACCTTGCTTGACCTGCTGCGTGAGCAACTGGACCTGGTCGGCACCAAGAAAGGTTGCGACCATGGCCAGTGCGGCGCGTGCACGTTGCTGCGCGATGGCAAGCGCATCAATGCCTGCCTGACCTTGGCTATCATGTGCGACGGGGCCGACCTGCTGACCATCGAAGGGCTGGCCAGCGGCGACGTTTTGCACCCCATGCAGCGCGCCTTCATCACCCACGATGCGTTCCAGTGCGGCTACTGCACCCCGGGGCAGATCTGCTCTGCGGTGGGGCTGGTTCACGAGGGACGTGCCGACACCCGCGAGGCCATTCGCGAGCAGATGAGCGGCAATCTTTGCCGCTGTGGCGCCTACGGCAACATCGTCGCAGCAGTGGAAGAAGCCCTGCCGTTGATGACCGACGGGGCCCAGCCGCAACGAGGGCCGAACCCATGACGCCCTTCAGCTACCACAAGCCCGCCTCGGTCAGCGAAGCGGTGAACCTAGCTGACGCCTGCTCGCACTTCATCGCCGGGGGCACCAACCTGATCGACCTTATGAAGGAAAACGTGGTGCGCCCAGAGCGCCTGATCGACATCTCCGGCCTTGGGCTGGACGGTATTCACTCCACCCCCGGCGGCGGCGTATTGATCGGTGCACGGGTGAGCAATGCCGACCTGGCCTGGCACTCGATGATCGAGCAGCATTATCCACTGCTGTCAGACGCGATCCTGGCTGGGGCATCGCCGCAGTTGAGGAACATGGCCAGTACCGGTGGCAACTTGTTGCAACGTACCCGCTGCTACTATTTCTACGACACCGGCACCCCGTGCAACAAGCGCGAACCGGGAAGCGGATGCCCTGCGCGTGCAGGCATGAACCGCATCCATGCCATTCTCGGTGCCAGCGACGCCTGTGTCGCGATCCATCCCTCGGACATGTGCGTGGCATTGGCAGCGCTTGAAGCCGTGGTCCACGTACAGGGGCCGTCCGGCGAACGGCAGATACCTTTCGCGGATTTCCATCGACTGCCCGGGGACACCCCCGAGCGCGACAATCAACTGGCATTCAATGAGCTGGTAACAGGCATCGAACTGCCGCCCCCGCTGTTCGAACACTATTACCGTTATCTGAAAATACGCGACCGCGCCTCCTACGCGTTCGCGCTGGTGTCAGTCGCTGCAGCCTTGAACTTCGATGGCGATGTGATCCAGCAGGCGCGCCTGGCACTGGGCGGCGTAGCCCACAAGCCGTGGCGGGATTCGGTTGTGGAGTGCATGCTGGCCGGCCAGGTGCCTTCTGAAGCGCTCTTCACCCGCGCTGCACAAACGATGCTGCAAGGTGCACAACCCCTGAGCCACAACGGCTTCAAGGTAACGCTCGCTCAGCGAGCAATCGTGCGGGCATTGGATGACGCGGCGCGCGGTGCCGCCAACGGGAGGCTACGACCATGATCAACAGCACACCAGTAGTCGGCACGCCCCTGGACCGCGTGGACGGTGTGACGAAAGTCACCGGACAGGCCCGCTATGCGGGCGAATATCCCCAGGCGGGCCTGCTACACGGCAGCGTCGTGTCCAGTACCATTGCCCGCGGTCGGGTACTCGACATCGACAGTACGCAGGCCATGTGCGTGCCCGGGGTCATCGCCGTGCTCGACCATGGCCATCGTCCGCCTATATCCAGTTATGACGACGACTACAGCGATGCCGACTCTGCCGAGGGGGCGCCTTTTCGGCCCTTGTTCAATGATCGCGTGCTCTACAGCGGCCAACCGTTGGCGCTGGTGATCGCCGAAACCCTCGAACTGGCCCGCTATGCAGGCTCGCTGATCAAAATCAAATATGCCGAGAAGGCTCACCAGACAGACCTGGGCGCATGCCAACAATCGCATGCCGCACCCGCCGAAACACCGGCGCCGCGTGGCGACTTCGCCGGGCAGTTTGCCGAGGCGCCGGTACAGGTGGATGCCACGTATCTGACGGCCAACGAACACCACAACCCGATGGAGCCCCATGCGTCGACCGTTCACTACAAGCCCGACGGCACCCTGGAAATCCACGACAAGACCCAAGGCACGCAGAACTGCCAGGACTACCTGCACAAGGTGTTCGGCCTGCCCAAGGCAAACATTCGTGTGCGGGCGGCATTCGTCGGCGGCGCCTTCGGCTCGGGCTTGCGCCCGCAGTACCAGTTGCCGCTGGCAGTGCTGGCGGCGTTGCACCTCAAGCGCTCGGTGCGCGTGACCCTGACCCGCCAGCAGATGTTCACCTTTGGTTACCGACCCCGCACCGAGCAACGTTTGCGCCTGGGTGCAGACACAAACGGGCGCTTGCTGGCGATCGCTCACGATGCGCTTGGCCAGACCTCCCGCTTCGAGGACTTCACCGAGCAGCTGGTGGAATGGAGCGGCATGCTTTACCAGTGCGACAACGTGGCGCTCAGTTATCGCCTGGCCTCGCTCGATGTCTACACCCCGCTGGACATGCGGGCGCCTGGGGCCGCGTCCGGGATGATTGCACTGGAATGCGCGATGGATGAGCTCGCCTGTGCAGCGCAGATCGACCCGGTAGACCTGCGCCGCCGCAATTTCACCGACAACAATGCCAACGAGGGCAAGCCTTACTCCAGCAAGGAGTTACTGGCGTGCTATCAGCAAGGTGCCGAACGCTTTGGCTGGCAGGGCCGCAATCCGCAACCGCGCAGCATGCGCAGTGGCAAACGGTTGATCGGCTGGGGGATGGCTGGCGGCGTCTGGGAAGCCATGCAGATGAAGGCCAGCGCCAAAGCGCGCATCGATAGCCAAGGTAAACTCACCGTCAGCAGTGCCACCACCGATATCGGAACCGGCACTTATACGGTCATGACTCAGATCGCCGCCGACGCAGCTGGCGTCAAGGTGCAGGATGTCACCTTCATGCTGGGTGACTCCTCACTGCCCACCGCCCCGCTTCAGGGCGGATCGTTCACGGTGTCGTCGGTGGGCTCGGCCGTGCGCCAAGCCTGCCATGTCCTGCGCACCCGGGTGCTGGAACATGCGCGCAAAATGTACCCCCAGGTGGCCAACACACCCCGGCAGCAGATTTCTTTCATCGATGGCTACCTGCACGCGGGCAGCCATCGCTGGGCCTTGGCGGACATCGTGGCGATCGCCCCCGACGGTAAGTTCGACGTGCAGATCGACGCAGAGCCCGGCGCCAGGCGCCAGCCGTTCTCCACCGCCACCCATTCGGCGGTATTCGTGGAAGTCCACGTCGACGAGGACCTTGGCACGATCGATGTAACTCGGGTGGTCAGCGCTGTGGCGGCAGGACGTGTGATCAACCCGAAAACCGCACGCAGCCAGATCCTGGGGGGCGTAGTTTGGGGGGTGGGCATGGCCCTGCACGAAGCAGCGTTGACCGACCATCGGCTAGGCCGCATCGTCAATCACAATCTTGCGGAGTACCACATCCCGGTCAATGCAGACTGCGGGGATATCGAAGTGATCTTCGTTGAGGAGCACGACGACATTGTCAATGAACTGGGCTCCAAGGGGGTGGGTGAAATCGGCGTCGTCGGGGTGGCCGCTGCGGTGGCCAACGCGGTCTACCATGCCACGGGCAAGCGTGTAAGGGATTTTCCGATCACGCTCGACAAAGTGCTCTGATCGGGCGGGGGCCAAGTCCCCACCCGCTTTGCGCTAACGACGACGCGCTCGGAGCTTGCCGGCGAACACCCGGAAGCCCCAGGTGTTATAAGCCAGCGTCAGCGGCACCACGGCTGCGAAGCCGATCAGCATGAACAGCTGGGTGGATCTTGAGGCGCTGGCCTCGACAAGGGTCAGCGCCGGCGGAACTGCCAAGGGGAAGAGCGCGATCAGCATGAGCGTGAACGCGAAGCAGATGACGCCCAGGGCAAACGACAACGGCAACCAATCCCGCGTCCTGCCCCAGGCCAGGGAAAATCCCGCGAGTAGCACTGCCAAGGCCGCACCGGCCGTAAGCACGACCCAGCCCTGGCTCAGCCGCTGCCAGTAGCGTGCATCCAGCGCCATGGTCAGGAGCAGCACAGCGACCAGCACCAGTACGGCAACCCCGCATAACAGCCGAGCCTGGTGCTTTGCGCGCACTTGCAGTGTTCCTTCAGTTCGCCAGTACAGCCAGCAAGCGCCCAGCCACAGATAGCTGACAACCAGCGCCAACGCGCAAAACAAAGGAAAAGGCGCCAGCCATTCTTTGCCGTCGCCACTGTATTGACCCTGATAGTGTGGGACACCCTGGATCAACGTGCCCAACACCAGCCCCTGGCACAGCGTGGCAAGCAGCGAGCCACCCAGCGTTGCGGCATCCGACCAGCGTTTGCGGGTCAAGTGCTCACGAAACTCAAGGCCTGCTGCACGCAGGATCAAGCCCATGAACATCAACAGCAACGGCACATAAAGCGCTGGCAACAACACCGCGTAGGCTGTCGGGAATAGCGCCAGCAGCCCTCCACCGCCCAATACCAGCCAAGTCTCATTGGCATCCCAGATCGGCAGAATCGTGAGCACCAGCACCTCGCGCTCTTCGGCGCGACGATGAGCAGCCATGAGCATGCCAACACCCAGATCGGTACCATCGAGCAACACATAGACAAGCACCGAGAACGCCAGCGCTGCGGCGCTCAACAGGGTCAGCAGGTCGACACCCAGGAGGCTCATGGTTGTTCCCCGACTCGCGGCTCAGGGCCCGCCTCGTCCAGCGCGGGCGCCCGGCGCAGCACATGCAACAACAACCACAACCCGATACCGAAGGTGATCACGTAGAACGCCAGGATCGCCACCGTGGCAGCCAAAACGGTCGAGGTGGCCACCGGCGACACGCTGTCGGCCGTGCGCAACAGGCCATAAACGGTAAACGGTTGACGGCCGACTTCGGTCACTACCCAGCCACTGAGCATGGCTACAAAGCCCGCAGGCGCCAACCCTACACTGACGCATTGCAGCCACCGCGCACTCGTTAGCCGCCCACGCCAGCGCACCACCAAGCCAGCAATGCCCTGCATGACCATCAGCAACCCCAGGCCAACCATGATGCGAAAGGCAAAGAACACTACCGGCACCGGTGGCAGGTCTTCGCGTGCAAATTCATCGAGCGCGGCGATCGTGCCAACAAGGTCGTGAGTCAGGTACAGCGACCCCACCCGCGGGATGGCCACTTCAAGGCGGTTTTGCTGCAACGCCATGTCAGGCACGGCGAACAGCCTCATCGGCTCACCGGCACCTTTCGCCGGGCGGTGCCAAGAGCCCTCGATGGCCGCGACCTTGATCGGTTGCGTCTCGAGCGTGTGCTGTCCATGCAGGTCGCCTATCGCCACCTGCAAGGGCGCCAGCACTGCAATGGCCCACAGCGCCATCGAATACTGCTGCCGTGCGCGCTGGTTTGAAGGCGCGCGCAGCAGTTGCCAACCGCCCGCTCCCGCAACCATTGTGGCGGTACCCAGCAACGCAGCCACCAGCATATGCGCCAGACGGTAAGGAAATGACGGATTGAAGATGATCGCCCACCAGTCTTCGGCGACGAAGCGGCCGTGGGCATCGATCGAGTAGCCTGCGGGGGTCTGCATCCATGAGTTGGCACTGAGGATCCAGAAAGCGCTGACCAATGCCCCGACAGCCACTGCGCAGGTGGCCATGAAGTGCAGCCTCGGACCGACCTTGTTGAGGCCGAACAGCATGACCCCAAGGAATCCCGCCTCCAGGAAAAACGCTACCAGTACTTCATAGAACATCAAGGGCCCGATCACCTCCCCGGCCGCCGAGGACAACCCCGACCAGTTGAGCCCGAACTGATACTCCATCACCAGCCCCGATGCGGTACCGACAGCCACCGTCAACGCAAACACCTTCAGCCAGAAACGGTAGATGGCCATCAGCTGCTGATCACGACGGTACAACCACAGTGCTTCAAGCACCATCAACCACTGGGCCAGGCCAATGCTGAACGCCGCCAGGACGATATGAAAGCTGATAGTGATGGCGAACTGAAGCCGCGCAGCCAGAAGCGCTGTCGCCGCACCGCCGAACTCAACCAAGCGGATATTCCGCTGGCAAGCCGCTTTGCGGATCAGCCGCCAACGACTGCGCGCGGTCCAGCGTAACCGGAACCGACCTGGCCGCAGGCACCTTGACGTGCTCGGCGCGGTGCCAGAGCGTCTTCAACGGGTTGCTTTGCGGGTAGTAACCCGCTGCGCAGCCTTCGCGAATGTCGTACGCACCGAAGATCACGCTGCTGGCGCCCCGCACATCAGAGAGATGAATGATCAACATGAGCGGCATACGACCAACTTCGAATTACACAGTGTCCTAGGCCATCTTCATCGCTTCCCGCCG
>NZ_BCBQ01000129.1:0-12705 GCF_001320885.1 Pseudomonas sp. NBRC 111140 | reverse complement strand
TGGTGTAATCGAGCGAATCGAGCTCCTCGAGCTTCTTCTCGATGCGGTCGGTGACCTGGTACAGGGTTTCGTCCTGGGTTGCGCCGGGCCAGCGGGTCTGGATGACCATGGTCTTGATGGTGAACGACGGGTCTTCCTCACGGCCCAGGTTGAAGTAGGAAAAAATCCCCATCAGCAGGCCCACGAACATCAGGTACCAGACGAACGATTGATGCTTGAGTGCCCAGTCGGACAGGTTGAAGCTTCCTTTCATTGCGCATCCTCGTCGAAGGTGACCTTCTGGCCAGGCTTCAGGCTGTTCACACCTGCGGTAACCACGCGCTCGCCGGGCTGTACGCCCGACGTCAGGACGATGCTGTCGGCGGTGCGGTCGATCAGCGCCACGTCACGGGTGGCAACGGTCTTCTGCTGCGTGTCGATCACCCACACCTGGGTCTTGCCATCACGCTCCAGCAACGCGCTCGCGGGGAGCTCGCTACGCGGCGTCACCGCCGAGCTCAAGGTCACGCTGATGGCGGTGCCCAGGTGGAACGCCGCCGGCGTGCTGGCCAGGGTCAGGCGAGCGCGCCGGGTGCGGGTGGTCGCGTCGGCCTGGGGCTCCAGCTCGCGCAGGCTGGCCGTGGTGTTGATGGTCGGGTCGAGTTGCGAGGCCACGGTAAAGGTCAGGCCTTTGTCCAACTGCTCGGCCAGGCCGATCGGCAGGTCGATCACCGCCTCCTTCACGTCCGGCCGGGCCAGGGTCACCACGGCTTGCCCGGCGGTAACGGTTTGCCCGGCTTCGGCCTGCCACGCGGTGATCACGGCGGCGTGGTCGGTGCGCAGGGTGCTGTAGTCGAGCTGGTCACGGGCCTGGCTGAGCGCGGAGCGCGCCTGCTCCAACGCCGCGCTGGTGGTTTTCAGGTTGGTCTGGGCGATGTCCAGCTGCGCCTGGGCGCCCACGCCACGGTCATACAGCTGTTGCTGGCGACGGGCATCGGCCTGGGCGTTGATCCACTGTGCCTGCACCTTGGCCAGGTCGCCTTCGGCGGCACGCAACTGGTTCTGCTGGTCGGTCGGGTCGAGGGTGGCCAGGGTGTCGCCCGGCTTCACCTGGGCACCGACATCCAGCCAGCGCCGGGCAATGCGCCCGGAAACCCGAAAGCCCAGGGTGCTTTCGAAGCGCGCCTGGATACTGCCGGCGAAGCGGCCCAGCTGCGATTGCACCTGGGGTTCGACCTTGACCGACAGCACCGGCCGAATCGGCTCGGGTGCCTCGTCCTCGCTACTGCAGCCCACTAGCAGCACGCCGGCTGACAGCATCAGCAACAGGCGCTTCATAACTCACCCCCTGGGGCCTTGGCATCGACCTTCTGCACCTGCATGCCGGGGTGCAGCAACTGGCCGCCGTTGACCACCACGCTCTCGCCGCCTTTGAGGCCGCTGGCGACCACGATCTTGCCGGTGAGGTAACGGCTGACTTCAACTTTGCGCAGCTCCACCTTGTCGCCCTCGCCCACCACCCACACGGCGGGTTCATGCAAGGCCTTGGTCAACGCCGACCACGGCAGTTCGACGCTGGGCCGGCCCTGAGCGTTGGTGGTAGCAGTGACCGGTGCGCCCAGTTGCATGCCCGGTGGCACGTCTTTCAGGCCAACCTTGACCTGCACCGTGCCGCTTTGCGCCGACACCGTGGGGGTGATTTCGCGCACGAAGCCATGGGCCTGGACCTTGGGGTCGTCCAACAGGCTGACGACCACCCCGGCATCGCTGGGCGGCGCGACCAGCAGCGACTCGTAGACGTTGAACACCGCATCGCGGTCGCCATCGGTAGCCAGGCTGAAGATCGGCATGGTGGCCTGTACCACCTGCCCGACTTCGGCCTGGCGCTGAGTGATTACCCCAGCGGCCTCGGAGACCAGTGCTGTATAGCTGAGTTGTTCGTTGGCGTTGGCCAGCTGCGCCTGGGCGGCCTTGAGGGCGCTCTGGTTGCTGCGCAACGCGGCTTCGGCGGAGTCGTATTCACTCTGGCTGGTGTAGCCCTTGGGCAGCAGTTTCTGCTGGCGCACGAAGGCGGCACTGGTCTGGGTGACCCGCGCTTGCGCGGCGAACACCTCGGCCTTGGCCGAGTCGACGTTGTTCTGCAAGTCTTTTGGGTCCAGCCGCGCCAGCACCTGGTTGGCCTTGACGTGGTCGCCCACGTCCACGCTGCGCGAAATGATCTTGCCGCCTACGCGGAACGAGAGGTCGGTCTGCACCCGCGCCTGCACATCGCCGGTCAGGGTGACCCTGGCAGCGAAATCGGTGGGCTGGACCTGTTGCACACCCACCCGAGGCAGCGTCTCGGGAACCTCTTCCTTGCTACAACCGGTGAGCATGGACAGCAAGCCCAAGCTTGCCAGCAACAGTGGACGCGTCACCCTCATGCAGGCTCCTAGCTTGCGCACAAATGATTTGTGAGATGCGACTGTCAGCGTAGTTCAGGGTTCGGTAAACATCACTGATGGAGATCACTCAGGCATTTTCAGCCTCTGCGCGGGCCCTTTCGCGGGTGAACCCGCTCCCACAGGGTCAGGCGCAGCCTTGAAGACCTGCACCGTACCTGGACTGCCCCCGAAAAGGTCGGTACAGCCACCCACAAGCCCCCTGCCATCTCCAGAAACTATCCAAAGCACTTTCGCGGTTTCACAGCCACTACCTTGGAGAGGTCACTTTTCAAGGAAGAAACCAATGCCTCGGGCTCAATCACACCTGCTCCGCCGTGGTCGCTATTCAGAACTCGGCAGGCTGTACCTGCTTACTACTGTTACCCATCAACGCAAGCCACTGTTCCATGACTTTCATCATGCAAGGCTGGTCATCCACCAACTGCGGCAATCCGATCATGAGCACGCCTGCCGCTCAATGGCCTGGGTACTGATGCCGGACCATCTGCATTGGCTGATCGAGTTGAAAGGCACGACGCTGGGTACGTTGATGCGCAGATTCAAATCCAGATCCAGTCTGGTTTTGCATCAGGCGGGGGTTGAGCATGACCCGGTGTGGCAGCCTGGGTATCAGGACCGAGCATTGAGACGGGAGGGAAGCATGGTTCAGGTCGCCAGAAACATCGTTGCCAACCCCTTGCGTAACGGGCTGGTGAAGAGTGTCAGAGACTATCCACATTGGGATGCGATATGGCTTTGAATCGGTGGGAGAGCCTTCGCGGGTAAACCCGCACCCATAGGTACTGCGCAGGTCTTGAAGACTGCACATGCCCCTGTGGGAGCGGGTTTACCCGCGAAAGGGCCGGGTCAGGCCGAAGCCGCAACCTGAGCCGGGCGCTTGACCTGTGGCTGCGAGGCGTTGGCCGCAGCACCCTCTTCGATCGCCTGCTGAATCGCCTTGCGACGACGCTCTTCGCTCCGGCGGCTGAAGTACCAGACAAAGAAGGTCACCAGCGACACCGACAGCAGAATCAGACTGGCCACGGCGTTGATCTCTGGCTTCACGCCCAAGCGCACCGCCGAGAACACTTCCATCGGCAAGGTGGTCGAGCCTGGGCCGGATACGAAGCTGGCCAACACCAGGTCATCCAGCGACAGGGCGAACGACATCATGCCGCCCGCCGCCAGCGATGGCGCGATCATCGGGATGGTGATCAGGAAGAACACCTTCCACGGCTTGGCACCCAGGTCCATCGCCGCTTCCTCGATCGACAGGTCCAGCTCACGCAGGCGTGCCGACACCACTACCGCCACATACGCCGCACAGAACGTGGTGTGGGCAATCCAGATGGTGACGATACCGCGCTCCTGCGGCCAGCCGATCATCTGCGCCATGGCCACGAACAGCAGCAACAGAGACAGACCGGTGATCACTTCAGGCATTACCAGCGGCGCGGTAACCAGGCCACCGAACAGCGTGCGGCCCTTGAAGCGGGTGACCCGGGTCAGCACGAAAGCTGCCAGGGTACCCAGCGCCACCGCCGCCACCGCCGTGTAGCAGGCGATTTCGAGCGAGCGCATCACCGAACCCATCAGCTGGGTGTTGTCGAGCAGGCCGACGTACCATTTGATCGACCAGCCGCCCCACACCGTCACCAGCTTGGAGGCGTTGAACGAGTAGATCACCAGGATCAGCATCGGCAGGTAGATGAACAGCAAGCCGAGCACCAGCATCAGCTTGGAGAAACTGAAGCGTTTCATGCGCGGCCCTCCATTTCTTTGGCCTGGCTGCGGTTGAACAGCAGGATCGGCACGATCAGGATCGCCAGCATCACCACCGCCAATGCAGACGCCACCGGCCAGTCACGGTTGTTGAAGAACTCCTGCCACAGCACTTTACCGATCATCAGGGTTTCCGGGCCGCCGAGCAGTTCAGGGATCACGAACTCGCCCACCACCGGGATGAACACCAGCATGCAGCCGGCGATGATGCCGTTCTTCGACAGCGGCACGGTGATTTTCCAGAAGCTGTTGAAGGTGCTCGACCCCAGGTCAGAAGCAGCCTCCAGCAACGAAGGGTCATGCTTAACCAGGTTGGCAAACAGCGGCAGGATCATGAACGGCAGGTACGAATAGACCACGCCGATGTACACCGCCAGGTTGGTGTTGAGGATCTGCAGTGGCTGGTCGATCAGCCCGGTCCACATCAGGAAACCGTTGAGCAAGCCGTTGTTGCTGAGGATGCCCATCCAGGCATAGACGCGGATCAGGATCGCGGTCCAGGTCGGCATCATGATCAGCAGCAGCAGGACCGTCTGGGTCTCCTTCTTGGCGTTGGCAATGGCGTAGGCCATCGGGAAGCCGATCAGCAGGCACAGAATGGTGCTGAAGAAGGCCATCTTCAACGACCCCAGGTAGGCCGAGATATACAGCTCATCCTCGGTCAACAGCCCATAGTTGGCCAGGTTGAGCACCAACTGAATCTTGTCTTCGACGTAGGTGTAGATCTCGGTATACGGCGGGATCGCCACGTCGGCTTCGGCAAAACTGATCTTCAGGACAATGAAGAACGGCAGCATGAAGAACAGGAACAGCCAGATGAACGGCACGCCGATCACCAGGTGCCGCCCCTCCGGGACCAGGCGCTGGAAGGCTCGCTTGAGCTTGCGCAGTTTCATGACCGCAGTACCACGCCGCTGTCGTCTTCCCACCATACGTACACTTCATCGCCCCAGGTCGGACGAGTGCCCTGGCGTTCGGCGTTGGCGACGAACGACTGGACAACCTTGCCGCTCGGCAGCTCGACGTAGAACACCGAGTGGCCGCCCAGGTAGGCGATGTCGTGGACCTTGCCGCGCGACCAGTTGTGCTCGCAGGTCGGCTGCTGGGTGGTGACCAGCATCTTTTCCGGGCGCAAGGCGTAGGTGATGTGCTTGTCTTCCACCGAGGTGGTGATGCCGTGGCCCACGTAGATCTTGCGCTCCAGCTCCGGGCTGGCAATGATCGCGTGGCCTTCGGCGTCGTCGACCACTTCACCTTCGAACAGGTTGACGTTACCGATGAATTCGCACACCAGGCGGCTGGTAGGCGTCTCGTAGATGTCCACCGGCGAGCCGATCTGGGCGATCCAGCCCAGGTGCATGATGGCGATGCGCTGGGCCATGGTCATGGCCTCTTCCTGGTCGTGGGTCACCATCACGCAGGTCACGCCTACGCGCTCGATGATCTCCACCAGTTCCAGCTGCATCTGCGAACGCAGTTTCTTGTCCAGCGCACCCATTGGCTCGTCGAGCAGCAGCAGCTTGGGGCGCTTGGCCAGCGAGCGGGCCAACGCCACACGTTGACGCTGGCCACCCGACAACTGGTGCGGCTTGCGCTTGGCGTACTGGGTCATGTGCACCAGCTTGAGCATCTCGGCCACACGGGCATCGATCTCGGCCTTGGGCATCTTGTCCTGCTGCAGGCCGAAGGCGATGTTCTGCGCCACGGTCATATGCGGGAACAGCGCGTAGGACTGGAACATCATGTTGATCGGCCGCTCGTAGGGCGGCATATCGGTGATGTCGACGCCATCGAGGAAAATCCGCCCTTCGGTTGGGCGCTCGAAGCCGGCCAGCATGCGCAGCAAGGTGGACTTGCCGGATCCGGAGCCACCCAGCAGGGCGAAGATCTCACCCTTGCGGATTTCCAGGGACACATCCTCTACGGCGATGGTTTCGTCGAACTTCTTCGTGACCCGGTCGATTTTGACCAGCACCTGCTTGGGTTGCTGGCCACCCTCGAGGGCTTTCTTATAGGCACCGGAGGCAACTGCCATGAGTGAAACTCCCAACAAGATTTGTGTGCCCGCCCCTGCTTGGACGGCGGGCCTGGATTGTTACTTGCCCGACTTGACCTTGGTCCAGCTACGGGTCATCAAACGTTGCACCTTGGGCGGCAACTCTGAATTCACGAACATCTTGTCCAGCACATCCTGCGGTGGGTAAACCGCAGCGTCGGTCCTCACGGCCTGGTCCATCAGGTCGCCAGCCTTGGGGTTCGGGTTGGCGTAACCGACGTAATCGCTGACCTGGGCGATAACCTCAGGTTTCAGCAAATAGTTGATGAAGGCATGCGCCTCTTTGACGTTCTTGGCGTCCTTGGGGATCGCCAGCACGTCGAACCAGAGGTTGCCGCCTTCCTTGGGAATGGCGTAGGCCAGGTTCACGCCCTTCTTCGCTTCTTCAGCGCGGGCCTTGGCCTGGAACACATCACCCGAGAACCCTGCCGCGACGCAAATGTCGCCGTTGGCCAGGTCGGTGATGTACTTGGACGAGTGGAAGTAGGTCACGTACGGGCGCACCGCCAGCAGCTTCTGCTCGGCCTTGGCGTAATCCTTGGGGTCGGTGCTGTTGGGGTCGAGGCCCATGTAGTTGAGCACCGCCGGGAGCATTTCGTCCGCCGAGTCGAGGAAGGCCACACCGCACTTGGAGAGCTTCTTCATGTTCTCGGGCTCGAACAAGACGGCCCAGGAGTCGATGGTGTCCACGCCCAGCGCGGCCTTCACCTTGTCGACGTTGTAACCGATGCCGTTGGTGCCCCACAGGTAAGGCACGGCGTACTGGTTGCCTGGGTCGTTCTTTTCCAGGCGCTTCATCAACGCCGGGTCGAGGTTGGCATAATTGGGCAGCAGGTTCTTGTCG
The DNA here is from genome assembly GCF_001320885.1 of Pseudomonas sp. NBRC 111140. Taxonomy (NCBI): domain Bacteria; kingdom Pseudomonadati; phylum Pseudomonadota; class Gammaproteobacteria; order Pseudomonadales; family Pseudomonadaceae; genus Pseudomonas; species Pseudomonas sp. NBRC 111140. The sequence goes on along the minus strand of NZ_BCBQ01000129.1, from coordinate 5,621 downwards.
AGCTTCTGGAACGCGCCCGCCTTGATCTGCTTGCCGAGGAAATGGTTGGACGGCACCACTACGTCATAGCCGGTGTTACCGGCCAGCAGTTTGCCTTCCAGGGTTTCGTTGGAGTCGAACACGTCCTGCACGGGCTTGATGCCCGTGGCTTTCTCGAAGTCCGCGAGTGTGGTCGGGCCGATGTAGTCGGACCAGTTATAGAGATGCACCGTTGGCGCCGCTTGGACGCTGCATGCCAGCGTCAGGCCCGCGCCGGCCATCAAGGCCTTGCGGAATACAGAAATAGACAAGTGGGTGGTCCTCACAATCAGTGCCTGGGTAGCGACAGTGCTGCCGCACACGCAAAACCGGCGCGCAACTTACCTTCGCAGCTTCGATGCCGCAATCATCAATTGCCTTTCACTGGCTCTGAGCCGGAAATCCCCGGCCCAGAGGTGCCGCATCGGGCTTACTTGCCCGACTTGATCTTGGTCCAGCTGCGGGTGATCACACGCTGGGCAGAAGCTTCAGGCGCAGCGATTGCGTACAGCTGCTTCTTCACTTCGGCAGGCGGGTAGATGCTCGGGTCGCTGGTAATGTCCTTGTCCACGAACTGGGTAGCCGCAGCATTGCCGTTCGGGAAGCGCACGGCGTTGGTGATTTCAGCCATGACTTCTGGCTGCATCAGGAAGTCCATGAACTGGTAGGCAGCGTCTTTATGCTCGGCATCTTTCGGGATGGCGACCATGTCGTAGAAAGTACCGGCACCTTCTTTCGGAATGATGTAGTCCACTTTGATCTTGTCGCCGGCTTCGTGGGCACGGGCCTTGGCCTGCTCGACGTCACCCGAATAACCGACGGCCACGCAGATGTTGCCGTTGGCCAGGTCGCCAATGTACTTGGACGAGTGGAAGTAGGTGATCGAAGGACGGACCTTGAGGAACAGGTCCTCGGCGGCCTTCAGGTCTTCTTTCTTGGTGCTGTTGCTCGGCAGGCCCAGGTAGTGCAGTGCGGCCGGCAGCATTTCGGTCGGGGCATCCAGGAAGCTTACGCCGCAGCTCTTGAGCTTGGCGATGTTCTCAGGCTTGAACACGGCGTCCCACGAGTCGATGTGGTCGACACCCAGCGCGGCCTTGACCTTCTCCGGGTTGTAGCCGATGCCGATGGAGCCCCACATGTACGGGAAGGCGTGCTTGTTGTCCTTGTCGCTGGCATCGCCAACGGCCTTGAGCAGGTCGGGGTCGAGGTTTTTCCAGTTCGGCAGTTTCGAACGGTCCAGTTCCTCGTACACACCCGCCTTGATCTGCTTGGCCAGGAAGTTGTTCGAGGGCACGACGATGTCATAGCCCGACTTACCTGCCAGCAGCTTGGCTTCCAGGGTTTCGTTGCTGTCGAAGACGTCGTACTTGACCTTGATACCGGTCTGCTTTTCGAACTTGGCGATGGTGTCCGGCGCGATGTAGTCCGACCAGTTGTAGACGTTCAACACCTTGTCGTCAGCCTGTGCAGCAGTAGCCATGGCACCCATCAGGGCTGCGGCCAGCAACGTCTTGCCCATTTTATTCATGCGTCATGCTCCAGAATTTTTTATTTAGCCATCTGTTCAGCAGCCAGGACCTACGGTGCAGAGCGCGCGGCGACTGAAACAGTCGCTAGTCTGGCAAGTTACAAGGCCCTGTATCAAGGAAAGCAGGACCCTGTAACGACTTAATGTCACATCGCTAGCCTAGCAGGTGCTCAGTTGATCGCCTCAAGGGTCAAATCGAGGCATTTGCGCGCCTTTTCCACCAGCTCGTCGATCTCCGCGTGGCTGATGACCAGCGGCGGCGCGATGATCATGGTGTCACCCACCGCACGCATGATCAGGCCGTTGTCGAAGCAGAAGGTGCGGCAGATCATGCCCACGCCCTTGCCTTCGTAACGGCTGCGGGTGGCCTTGTCCTTCACCAGCTCGATCGCACCGAGCATGCCCAGGCCGCGTACTTCACCCACCAGCGGGTGGTCCTGCAGTTCACGCAAACGCTTTTGCAAATACGGTGCCGCTTCTGTGCGCGCCTTCTCGACAATTTTCTCGTCGCGCAGGATGCGCAGGTTTTCCAGGCCCACCGCGGCCGCCACCGGGTGGCCGGAGTAAGTGAAGCCGTGGTTGAAATCGCCGCCTTCGCTGATCACCTTGGCCACGGTGTCACGCACGATCACACCGCCCATGGGGATGTAACCGGAGGTCAGGCCCTTGGCGATGGTCATCAGGTCGGGTTTGAGGTCGTAGTAGTCTGAGCCGAACCACTCGCCGGTACGGCCAAAACCGCAAATCACTTCGTCGGCGACGAACAGGATGTCGTACTTGGCGAGAATCTCCTTCACCTTCGGCCAGTAGGTTTCCGGCGGGATGATCACGCCGCCTGCGCCCTGGATAGGCTCGGCGATGAAGGCGGCGACGTTGTCTTCGCCCACTTCGAGAATTTTCTTTTCCAGCTGCTCGGCTGCCCACACACCGAACGCATCCGGGGTCATGTCGCCGCCTTCACCAAACCAGTACGGCTGCGGGATGTGCACGATGCCGGGAATCGGCAGGCCACCCTGCTCGTGCATGCCGCTCATGCCACCCAGGCAGGCACCGGCGAAGGTGGAACCGTGGTAGCCATTGATACGGCCGATGATGGTCTGCTTGTGCGGCTTGCCCTTCAGCGCCCAGTAGTGGCGCACCATGCGCAGCACGGTGTCGTTGCCTTCGGAGCCGGAGCCGGTGAAGAACACATGGGTCATGCCTTGCGGCGCCACATCGGTGATCGCCTTGGCCAGCTCAAGCGCCGGCGGGTGAGCGGTCTGGAAGAACAGGTTGTAGTACGGCAGCTCGCGCATCTGCTTCTCGGCCGCCTGTACCAGTTCCTCGCGGCCATAACCGACCGCCACGCACCACAGGCCGGCCATGCCGTCGAGAATCTTGTGGCCCTCGCTGTCCCACAAATGCACACCCTGGGCCTTGGTGATGATGCGCGGCCCCTTCTCCTTCAGTTGCTTGTAGTCACTGAAGGGGGCGAGGTGATGCTCCCCACTGAGGGTTTGCCATTCACGGGTTTGCGGGTTGTTGACGCTCATGTGCTTCTCCGTAATTCGACCGCCGCGCTCCTGCGGCACCAGGGTTGATCAGACAGCGAACAGCAGGAACTCACGCTCCCACGAACTGATGACGCGTTTGAAGTTTTCGTGCTCGGCGCGCTTGGTGGCGACATATCCGGTAATGAATTTTTTGCCCAGGTATTGCACCAGCGCACGGCTGTTTTCCATGCGTTCCAAGGCATCTTCGATGGTCAGTGGCAGGCGCAGGTTGCGGCGCTCATAACCACGGCCCTGTACCGGCGCGCTGGCCTCGATGCCTTCGACCATACCGATGTAGCCACACAGCAAGCTGGCGGCGATGGCCAGGTAAGGGTTGGCGTCGGCGCCCGGCAGGCGGTTCTCGACCCGGCGGCTTTGCGGGCCGGCATCCGGTACGCGCAAGCCGACCGTGCGGTTTTCTTCGCCCCACTCCACGTTCACCGGCGCCGAGGTGTCGGGCAGGAAGCGGCGGAACGAGTTGACGTTGGGCGCGAACAGCGGCAGCGCCTCGGGGATGAACTTCTGCAGGCCACCAATGTGGTTGAGGAATAGCGCGCTCATGCTGCCGTCTTCATTGCTGAAGATGTTCTTGCCGGTAGCCACATCGACCACGCTCTGGTGCAGGTGCATGGCACTGCCCGGCTCGCCGGTCATCGGCTTGGCCATGAAGGTGGCGGCCACGTTGTGCTTGAGCGCCGCCTCGCGCATGGTGCGCTTGAACACCAGAATCTGGTCGGCCAGGTGCAGGGCGTCGCCGTGACGGAAGTTGATTTCCATCTGCGCCGTGCCGTCTTCGTGGATCAGCGTGTCGAGGTCCAGCTGCTGCAGTTCGCACCAGTCGTAGACGTCTTCGAACAGCGGGTCGAATTCGTTGGCGGCTTCGATGGAGAACGACTGACGGCCGGTCTCTGGGCGGCCGGAGCGGCCTACCGGGGGCTGCAGCGGGAAGTCCGGGTCTTCGCTGCGCTTGGTCAGGTAGAACTCCATCTCGGGCGCGACGATCGGCTGCCAGCCCTTGTCGGCGTACAGCTGCAGGACTTTCTTCAGCACGTTGCGCGGCGACAGTTCGACCGGGTTGCCCTTTTTGTCGTAGGTGTCGTGGATGACCTGGGCGGTCGGCTCGATGGCCCACGGTACAAGGAACACGGCGTTTTCGTCGGGGCGGCAGATCATGTCGATGTCGGCCGGGTCGAGCAGTTCGTAATAGATGTCGTCGTCGACGTAGTCGCCGGTCACCGTCTGCAGCAACACGCTCTCGGGCAGGCGCATGCCTTTTTCGGCGATGAATTTGTTGGTGGGCGAAATCTTGCCGCGCGTGATGCCGGTCAGGTCACTGATCATGCATTCGACTTCGGTGATCTTGTGCTCTTTCAACCAATCGGTGAGCTGGTCGAGGTTGTTACTCATAAATACCTCAGGAGGTAAGGTGGTCCACGTCTTGATTCTGGATGGAGTAGATTGCTAAAGCAAAAACCCACGCGCAGAGCCACAGTGGATACACTGAAATCAGCTGTGTCCGTAATGAGTTCGAAAGGCAGGAAGACGAAACGAAGGGCGGCAAGCCGCTACGAGGGCGGGCCTGGGAGCACCAAACGTCAATTATTGCGGCCAGGGCGACCACGCCATTGACGATGCTTGCAAAAACGACGGATGTACCTGATGACACCGCGCAGGCAGTGCTTTCAGGTCGCGGCAAGCGGACCATGTGACCCTCGTATTATTGTGTTCTGGGTTGAGACCGAGCTTAGCCTTGTTCATTTTTTTACACAACACCTCCGTAAAAAATAAAACACGGTGCACCGGAGATAGCCCTTTACGCGGTAAATAGCGGATAATGCTTTGCCCCGATATGCAGCAAATCTGCCGTAGATGTGCCATTTCAGGGCATCATGGGGTTGGCTTGACATCAGTATGGCTTTTCGATTGACTGGTCCTGCAAGCCCCCCTTGATTGATATTTTTAACAACAAAGGTGTTGCATCATGTCGGTACCCCCGCGTGCCGTTCAGCTTAACGAAGCGAACGCGTTCCTTAAGGAACATCCTGAGGTTCTCTACGTTGACCTTCTGATTGCAGATATGAATGGTGTGGTGCGTGGCAAGCGCATTGAGCGCACCAGCCTCCACAAGGTTTACGAGAAAGGCATCAACCTGCCGGCCTCCCTCTTCGCCCTGGACATCAACGGTTCCACCGTCGAAAGTACCGGGCTGGGCCTGGACATCGGCGATGCTGACCGCATCTGCTATCCAATCCCCGACACGCTCTGTAACGAGCCGTGGCAAAAACGCCCCACCGCCCAGCTGCTGATGACCATGCACGAACTGGAAGGCGAGCCATTCTTCGCCGACCCACGCGAAGTGCTGCGTCAGGTGGTGAGCAAGTTCGATGAATTGGGCCTGACTATCTGCGCCGCATTCGAACTGGAGTTCTACCTGATCGACCAGGAGAACGTGAACGGCCGCCCGCAGCCACCACGCTCGCCAATTTCGGGTAAGCGCCCGCAGTCGACCCAGGTGTACCTGATCGACGACCTCGACGAATATG
>NZ_BCBQ01000128.1:0-13325 GCF_001320885.1 Pseudomonas sp. NBRC 111140 | reverse complement strand
ACCAGCACCGGCTTGTGGAAGGAGTTCTCGATCACCAGTTGCTGGAAGGTGGCATCGGTGGCGTCGAAAATGTAAGGCGTGTCTTGGCTCATTGCGACTCTCGCAAACTCGTGAATGGCACCACTATAAGGCGTCGCGGCTGGCGTGGTACAGGCTGACCCGGCGGAATTCGTGCGGCTCGGCCAGGTCTGGCAGGGTGAGTGCTTCAAGCACGCCCAACTGCCGGTACAGCGGGTGGCTGAAATCCCGTACTCGTGAGTCGGCCACCAGGGCCTGGCGACCGCGGCCAAGGAAGGCGTCCAGCAAGGGCAAGTTGGCGCGGTCGTACAGTACGTCTGCAACCAGGATTAGGTCGAAACGGTCGGCTTCTGCGAAGAAATCGCTGCTGTAGCTCAGCTCGACGCCGTTCAGCGCGGCATTCGCGCGGCAGGCGTCGAGGGCCAGCGGGTCGAGGTCGCAGGCCACCACCTCCAATGCACCGGCGCGTGCTGCGGCAATGCCGGCGATACCGGAGCCTGCGCCGAAGTCCAGCACGCGCTTGCCCGCCACCCATTCGGGGCGCTCGGCCAGGTAGCGGGCCATGGCCAGGCCGCTGGCCCAGCAAAAGCTCCAGTAGGGCGGTTCTTCCAGAATGCGCCGGGTTTCTTCGCTGCTGAAGGCCCGGTCCATGTTCTGGTCATCGATCAGCCACAGCTTCAGGTCGCAGCCGGGCAGTTCGCTGACGACCAGGCGCGCTTCGCCTATCAGGCCGCTGAGCGCCTGTTGCAGGGCCAGCGGTGCCACTTACGGCGCCTTCTCGAAACGCAGCGGGCCAGTGGCTTGGGTTTGGGCCTGGGTAATGCGCACGGGGGGCAGGTGCATGATCAGTTGGCCGGAGCTGCTGGCACGGCCACGCAGCTCGACCCGCGCACCGGCCGGGAAGGCTTCGGGGTTGAAGCGCAGGTGATAGGGCAGGGCCTGGCCGGTACCGGTCAGGGTGCTGCTGGCCAGCAGGCCTTGCGGGCGGTCGCGTTCGTCGATGACCAGCAAGGCCAGCTCCACGTTGGCACCGGCCGGAATTTCCAGCAAGGTGCCACTCAGCTCGCGCTGGTAGGCCGGCAGCGGGCCCAGTACTTCGGCCTGCTTGGCCGAGCGGGCGGGCGTGGGGGCTGGGAGGTTGTCGGTCTTCGGCCTGTCGCTGCCGCAGGCGGCGAGCAGGGCGGCGCAGCACAGCACGACGAGCGCTCGGTAGTGCATGGGGGAGTCCTTCACGGGCAGATTTCCCATGGATGTTAACCCCTTTGGCTTGTCTTGCCAGTGCAATGCGCTACCATGGCCCTCCCTTTTTTTGTTGCCTGCCACCATGCACTGTCCCTTTTGCGGTGCCAACGACACCAAGGTCATCGACTCTCGCCTCGTTGCCGAGGGCGAGCAGGTGCGCCGCCGCCGCGAATGCGTGGCCTGTGGCGAACGCTTCACCACCTTCGAAACCGCCGAGCTGGTGCTGCCCCGGCTGATCAAGCAGGACGGCACGCGCCAGCCCTTCGACGAAGAAAAGCTGCGCGCCGGCATGCAACGGGCTCTGGAAAAGCGCCCGGTCAGCGTCGAGCGCCTGGAAGCGGCGCTGGCGCACATCAAGAGCCGCCTGCGCGCGACCGGCGAGCGCGAAGTCAAATCGCTGGTGGTAGGTGAAATGGTCATGGCCGAGCTGCGCAAGCTCGATGAAGTGGCCTATATCCGCTTTGCCTCGGTGTACCGGCGCTTCCAGGACCTCGACGAGTTCCGCGAAGAAATCGACCGCCTGGCCCGTGAGCCTGCTAGAGAGTGAACATGCCCAGCCAAGCTGCCGTCCTCGACGCCCATTACATGGCCCGCGCGCTGGAGCTGGCGCGCAAAGGCCTGTACACCACTCACCCGAACCCGCGCGTGGGCTGCGTGATCGTGCGCGATGGCGAAGTGGTCGGTGAAGGCTGGCACGTGCGTGCCGGCGAGCCGCATGCCGAAGTGCACGCCCTGCGCCAGGCTGGTGAGCGCGCCATTGGCGCCTGTGCCTACGTCACCCTTGAACCGTGCAGCCATCATGGCCGCACGCCGCCGTGCGCCGAAGCACTGGTCAAGGCCGGTGTGGCGCGGGTGGTGGCAGCCATGCAGGACCCTAACCCGCAAGTGGCAGGCCAGGGCTTGCAGCGCTTGGCCGAGGCAGGCATTGAAGTCGCCAGCGGCGTGCTCGAAACCGAAGCCCGCGCACTGAACCCGGGCTTCCTCAAGCGCATGGAGCACGGCCTGCCGTTCGTCCGCGCCAAGCTGGCCATGAGCCTGGATGGCCGCACCGCGATGGCCAGTGGCGAAAGCCAGTGGATCACCGGCCCGGCTGCCCGTTCGGCGGTGCAGCGCTTGCGCGCCCGTTCCAGCGTGGTGCTGACCAGCGCTGCCAGTGTGCTGGCCGACAATGCACGAATGACCGTGCGTGGCACCGAGCTGGGCCTGGATGCCGAAACCACCGCCCTGGCACTCAGCCGTACACCGCTGAGGGTGCTGGTCGATAGTCGCCTGCGCCTGCCGCTGGATGCGGCTTTCTTCCAAGCCGGGCCGGCGCTGGTGGTGGCTGCTGTCGCAGATGACCCGCGTTATGCCGCTGCCGGCCACGAGTTGCTCAGCCTGCCGGGTGACAATGGCCAGGTCGACTTGCCGGCGCTGCTGCAAGCCCTGGCGGCCCGAGGTGTCAACGAAATCCTGCTGGAAGCCGGTGCCGGCCTGGTCGGCGCCTTTGCCCAGCAAGGCCTTGTCGATGAGTACCAGCTGTTTGTCGCCGGCACCTTCCTTGGCTCCCAGGCCCGGCCGCTGCTGGACTGGCCGCTGGGCAAGATGAGCGAGGCACCAAGGCTGAAAATTACCGAAATGCGCGCAGTGGGCGATGACTGGCGGGTCACGGCCATCCCCTTGCCGGCGCCCGGCGTATAATGCCGGGCTTGCCCCGCGCAAACCGCTTTTTGAGGAAGACCCCATGTTCACCGGCATCATCGAATCCATCGGCACCATCCGCAGCCTGACCCCCAAGGGTGGCGACGTGCGCGTCTACGTCGAAACCGGCAAGCTCGACCTGGGTGACGTCAAGCTCGGCGACAGCATCGCCGTCAACGGTGTGTGCCTGACCGCCGTGGAGCTGCCGGGCGACGGCTTCTGGGCCGACGTCAGCGTCGAAACCCTCAAGCGCACCGCCTTCATCGACCTCAAGAGCGGCAGCAAGGTCAACCTGGAAAAGGCCCTGACTCCCACCACCCGTCTGGGTGGGCACCTGGTCAGCGGCCACGTCGACGGGGTCGGCGAAATCATTTCGCGCAGCGATAATGCCCGCGCCATCCAGTTCCGCGTACGCGCACCCAAGGAACTGGCCAAGTACATCGCCCACAAGGGTTCGATCACCGTCGACGGCACCAGCCTGACGGTCAATGAGGTCAATGGCGCCGAATTCGAGCTGACCATTGTCCCGCACACCCTGTCCGAAACCATCATGGCCGACTACCGTGCAGGGCGTCGGGTAAACCTTGAGGTCGACCTGCTGGCCCGTTATCTGGAGCGTTTGCTTTTGGGTGACAAGGCCGCCGAGCCGAGCAAGGGCAGTGGCATTACCGAAAGCTTCCTGGCCGCCAACGGCTTCTTGAAATCCTGATTGAGAAGGGGGTGCCGCGTGGCGCTCAACAGCATCGAAGAACTGGTCGAAGACATCCGCCAGGGCAAAATGGTCATCCTCATGGATGACGAAGACCGCGAGAACGAAGGCGACATCATCATGGCAGCCGAATGCTGCCTGCCCGAGCACATCAACTTCATGGCCAAGCACGCCCGTGGTCTGATCTGCATGCCGATGACCCGCGAGCGTTGCGAAACGCTGAAGCTGCCACTGATGGCACCGCGCAACGGCTCGGGCTTCGGCACCAAGTTCACCGTATCGATCGAAGCCGCCGAAGGCGTCACCACCGGTATTTCCGCCGCTGACCGCGCACGCACCGTGCAGGCCGCCGCAGCCAAGGATGCCAAGGCCGAAGACATCGTCAGCCCTGGCCACATCTTCCCGTTGATGGCCCAGCCAGGTGGCACCCTGGCTCGCGCTGGCCACACCGAAGCCGCCTGCGACCTTGCGCGCATGGCTGGTTTCGAGCCAAGCGGCGTGATCTGCGAAGTGATGAACGACGATGGCACCATGTCGCGTCGCGCCGAGCTGGAGGTGTTCGCCGCCGAGCACGGTCTGAAGATCGGCACCATCGCCGACCTGATCCACTACCGCATGATCCACGAGCGCACCGTGCAGCGTGTTTCCGAGCAGCCGGTGGAGAGCGAGCTGGGTGAATTCAACCTGGTCACCTACCGTGATGCGGTGGAAGGCGACGTGCACATGGCCCTGACCCTGGGCAAGATCTGCGCCGAAGAGCCGACCCTGGTGCGTGTGCACAACATGGACCCGCTGCGCGACCTGCTGCTGGTCAAGCAGCCGGGCCGCTGGAGCCTGCGCGCAGCCATGGCTGCCGTGGCCGAGGCTGGCAGTGGCGTGGTCTTGCTGCTGGGCCACCCGCTGGATGGCGACGTGCTGCTGGCGCACATTCGTGAAAGCGCGGGTGATGCACCGACCAAAGCACCGACCACCTACAGCACCGTGGGTGCCGGTTCGCAGATCCTGCGCGACCTTGGTGTGCGCAAGATGCGCCTGATGAGTTCGCCGATGAAGTTCAACGCGATATCCGGATTCGATCTGGAAGTTGTAGAATACGTGCCCTCCGAGTGACTTGAGGCGGCATTGACGCCCTCTGCTCGAGTCCAGACCCCTGTCGAGGCCGCTTGTATGCGGCCTCGCTCTTGAAGATGAGAATATCGGAATGACCCTGAAGACCATCGAAGGTACCTTCATCGCCCCCAAAGGTCGCTATGCTTTGGTGGTTGGCCGCTTCAACAGCTTCGTCGTCGAAAGCCTGGTAAGCGGTGCCGTTGATGCCCTGGTTCGCCACGGTGTCAGCGAAAGCGACATCACCATCATCCGTGCCCCCGGTGCATTCGAGATCCCGCTGGTAGCACAGAAGGTCGCCCAGCAAGGCGCCTACGACGCGATCATCGCCCTGGGCGCCGTGATTCGTGGTGGTACCCCGCACTTCGAATACGTGGCGGGCGAATGCACCAAGGGCCTGGCCCAGGTGTCCATGGAGTTCGGTGTACCGGTGGCCTTCGGCGTACTGACCGTCGACTCCATCGAGCAAGCCATCGAGCGTTCCGGCACCAAAGCTGGCAACAAAGGTGCTGAAGCTGCCCTGTCCGCTCTGGAAATGGTCAGCCTGCTGGCGCAGTTGGAGGCCAAGTGATTAGCGACGAAAGCGATCGTTTCAACCCGCGCGATCCAAAACCTGCGGATGCCGGCAAGCCCTCCAAGAGCGCCAAGCGCCGCGAAGCCCGCAAGCTCGCGACCCAGGCCCTCTACCAGTGGCACATGGCCCAGCATTCGCTGAACGAGATCGAAGCGCAGTTCCGGGTCGATAACGATTTCACCGATGTCGACGGTGCCTATTTCCGCGAGATCCTGCACGGGGTCCCGGCAATCAAGGGCGAAATCGACAAGGCACTGGTGCCTTGCATGACCATCGCACTGGAAGAGCTCGACCCGGTCGAGCTGGCCGTGCTGCGCCTGTCCACCTGGGAGCTGATCAAGCGCGTCGACGTTCCGTACCGCGTGGTGATCAACGAAGGCGTGGAGCTGGCCAAGGTCTTCGGTGCCACCGACGGCCACAAGTTCGTCAACGGCGTGCTGGACAAGCTCGCCCCGGCCCTGCGTGAAGCAGAAGTCAAGGCGAACAAGCGCTGATCCTGGCGCAGCCTGGCCATGGGTGAGTTCGAGCTGATCAACCATTACTTCGCCGCCGCGCCCTGTGCGCAGGGCGGCGAGGGCGTGGCCCTGGGGATCGGCGACGACTGCGCCCTGCTGGATCTTCCCCCCGGTGAGCAACTGGCGGTGTCCACCGACACTCTGGTCGCCGGGGTGCATTTTCCTGTTGCTTGCGATCCGTTGCTGCTTGGCCAGCGTTCGTTGGCCGTGGCGGCCAGTGACCTGGCAGCCATGGGCGCGACTGCAATCGGCTTTACCCTCGCCCTGACCCTGCCTGACGTTGGCCCTGGCTGGCTGTCGGCCTATGCCGACGGCCTCAGCCGCATGGCCCAGCGTTGCCGCATGAGCCTGATTGGTGGCGACACCACTCGCGGCCCGTTGAGTATCACTGTGACCGTGTTTGGTCGCGTGCCGGTAGGCCAGGCCTTGCGCCGCAGCGGCGCACGGCCTGGCGACCTGCTGTGTGTCGGTGGTTCGCTGGGCAAGGCTGCCGGTGCATTGCCGCTGGTACTCGGTGAGCGCGAGGCGCCGGCTGCGCAAGCCGAGCCGTTGTTGGCCCACTACTGGTCGCCAATGCCACAGCTCACCCTTGGCGCACTGCTGCGTGGCCGGGCCACAGCGGCACTGGATATCTCCGACGGGTTGCTCGCCGATTGTGGGCATATCGCCAAGGCGTCCGGCGTTGCGCTGGAGGTGAACCTGGCGCAAGTACCAGTGTCTCCTGCTTTGGAAGCCTTCCTCGGTCGTGAAGCTGCGGTGCGGGCAGCGCTCACCGGTGGCGACGATTACGTACTGGCCTTCACTTTGCCGCCCGAGGCGCTCGCGCCCCTGGCTGCCTTCGACACTATCGAAGTGCATACCATCGGCCGAGTGCTCGAAGGGCAGGGCGTGACCTTGCGCGACGCCCAAGGCCAGGACATCACCCCCGTGCAGCGGGGCTATCAACACTTTAGGGAGACACCGTGACCGATCACCCCAATCAGGTGCCTGCGGAGTTCGTTCCGCCCTCGGTCTGGCGCAACCCATGGCACTTCATCGCGTTTGGCTTCGGTTCCGGCACCTTGCCCAAGGCACCGGGTACCTGGGGCTCGCTGGTTGCCATACCGTTCATCCCGCTGTGGCAGATGCTGCCCGACTGGGGTTACTGGCTGTTGCTCGGCGTCAGCATGCTGTTTGGCTTCTGGTTGTGCGGCAAAGTTGCCAATGACTTGCGCGTACACGACCATGAAGGCATTGTCTGGGACGAGATTGTCGGCATGTGGATCACCCTCTGGCTAGTGCCGGAAGGCTGGCAGTGGCTGTTGGCAGGGTTCCTGATGTTCCGCTTCTTCGACATCCTCAAGCCGTGGCCAATCCGCTGGATCGACCGCCATGTGCACGGGGGTGTCGGCATCATGCTCGACGATATCCTGGCCGGTGTTTTCGCCTGGCTGGGCATGCAGGTTCTGGTGTGGGCGGTTGCCTGAAACAGGGAGCGCGTGAATGGCCATAAGGACTGTGCTGCTGGCAATGCTGCTGAGTGTCGCCCCGTGGGTGAGCGCTGCCGAAGGCGTACCCAAGCAGATCCATCTGGTCAGCGAGGAGTGGCTCGACTACACCAACGCCGACGGTACCGGGGTGGCCTGGGACGTGTTGCGCAAGGTGTTCGAGCCGGCCGGAGTCAAGGTGGTTACCCAGAGCGCGCCCTACAGCCGTGCGGTCGGCCTGGTGAAGCGCGGCGAGGCTGATGCCTGGGTTGGCTCGTACAAGGAAGAAAACGACGACAATCTGTACCCGCGCTGGCACTTCGACATGGACCATATCTACGCCCTGGGGCTGGCCAGCAAGCCAGTGCCTACACCGCAGAACGTGGGCAAATATCGCTTGGCCTGGGTGCGTGGCTACGACTACGGCAGCTACTTGCCTGATGTGCACGAATTTCGCGAGATTCAGCGCCGTGAAGGCATCTTGCCGATGCTCGAGCATGATCGCGTGGACTTCTACATCGATGCGCAGACCGAAGTCGATTATGTCCTGAGCCAGTCTTCGCAGCCCGAGCGCTTCCGTCGTACCCATGTGGCCGAACTGCCGCTGTACCTGGCTTTCGCCCGCAACGACCAGGCCAAGGCTCTGTGCGACCTGTTCGACAAGCGCATGGCCGAGCTGGTACGCAGCGGCGAACTGAAGCCGATCTTCGAACGCTGGAAGCAGCCGTATCCGTTCAGTGCCGATAGCAAACCCCATTGAAGCCGGGCCTGCTTGACCTAAGCATCGAACTTTTCGATCTTAACCCACGGTATTGAGCCGGCCCACATTCCGCTACCTGCTGATACAATCGGCCCACGAGAAATTTTCAACTTATTCCAGGAGCACAACGTGCCCGTCGTCTTTGTTGCCGCCTCTAAACTCCCGACTCCCTTCGCGACCTTCACCATGCATGGCTTTCTCGACGAAGCCACTGGCCGTGAGCATGTGGTGCTCAGCCTGGGTGATATCGCGGACGGCCAGCCGGTGCTGGGGCGCCTGCACTCCGAGTGCCTGACCGGCGATGCCCTGTTCAGCCAGCGCTGCGATTGCGGCTCGCAGCTGGAAGCCGCGCTGCAGGCCATCGCCCGCGAAGGCCGTGGCGTGCTGCTGTACCTGCGTCAAGAAGGCCGTGGCATCGGCCTGCTGAACAAGATCCGTGCCTACGAACTGCAAGATGGCGGCGCCGACACCGTCGAAGCCAACGAGCGTCTGGGCTTTGCCGCCGACCAGCGTGACTACGCCATGTGCCTGCCGATGCTCGAGCACTTGGGTGTGAAGTCGCTGCGCCTGATGACCAACAACCCACGCAAGGTCAAAGCCCTGACCGACATGAATATCGTGGTTGCCGAGCGTGTGCCGCTGCACACCGGGCACAACCCGCACAACCGTTACTACCTGGCGACCAAGGCCGGCAAGTTGGGCCACATGCTGGGCAACGAGCACCAGGGCGAGGCGCCACAGGCGTGACACGCGCCGAGGTCAAGCGGCGCCTGGCGCTGGCCTGGTGGCAGTACCTGGCCGTGGGCCTGGTGCCGCTGCCGGTCATGGCCTGGGCCTTTGGTGGTGGTGATGCGCTGATCCCGGTGCTGGCCATGCCACTGTTCATTGCCGGTGCGGCCACCATGTTCCTCAGCTTGCCGCGCTTCGGCGCCTACAAGCGTGCACTGATCGCCACCTCCAAAGTGCTCGGCACGGGCGAAGAACCTGGCGCCTGGATCGAACTGGCACGGGTACGGCGCGTGGCCATGCTGTATGCCTGCTTCCCAGCCTGGGTCGCAGCGCTGACGGTGCTTGTCGGTCTGGAGGCGGTGCCGCAGATCCTGCTGGCATTGTCCACGGTGGTAGTGCTGTACCTCTATCGTATTCCGCGTCAGCTCGGCTGATGCGCCTGCTGCCTGGCCTGCTGGCGCTGTTAGCCTGCACCGCGCTGGCCGCCGACCCCTTGCGGGTGGTCAGCCTGGCCCCCTCGATGACTGAAATCATGCTTGAGCTGCAGGCCGACGACTTGTTGGTGGGCGTGCTCGACGGTGGCGAACGGCCGGCTGCCCTGGGCGACTTGCCCTCGGTCGGGCGCCAAGGGCAGCTGGACATGGAGCGTTTGCTCAGCCTGCGCCCCGACTTGTTGTTGCTGTGGCCTGGCAGCGTACCGCCCGCCCAGCGCGACCAGCTCAAGCGCCTGGGCATTGCCACCTTCAGTGCCGAACCCCATGACATCGACCAACTGATCGAGCAGATCGAGGCCATTGCCGGGCGCATTGGGCGTGCCGAGCAAGGCCACGCGTACGCTCAAGCACTGCGCAAGCGGCTGCAGCAGCTGCGCCAGCAGTATGGGCGAGACAAACCCTTGCAGGTGTTCTATCAAGTGTGGGATAGGCCGTTGTACACGCTCGGTGGCCGCCAGGTGGTGAGCGACGCCCTGGCCGTGTGCGGGGCGCGCAACGTATTTGCCGACCTCAGCCAGCCGGCACCGCAGGTGAGTGTGGAGTCTGTACTGCTGCGTGATCCGCAGGTCATCCTGGCCGGCGATCAGGCACAGTTGGCCAGCTGGAAGGCCTGGACGCAGCTTCGAGCCGTGGCTGATGGGCGCCTGCTGGTGGTGCCTGACAAAGGCCTGGAGCGCCCCAGCGGGCAGATGATCGAGGCCACCGCCCGCCTGTGCGCGTTGCTCGCGGCTAAAGCACCGGCGTCCAGGTAACGCTGAACAGCAGCGTGCGGCCTTCTTCGCGGTAGCCGTACTGGCTGCCATCGAAGCTGTACATGGCTCGGCTGTACTGTTTGTCCAGCAGGTTGTCGAGCTTCAGTTCAAGCTTTACATCCGTCGTCAGGCGCATGCCGCCTCGTAGGCCGACAAGTCCATAGCCACCTATGCGCTCATTGTTCGATGGATCGTCGTAGCTGCCGCTGACAGCCTGCCAGCTCGCGCCCACGCTGAAGCGTTCGAACTGACGATCCAGGTCAAGGTTCAACGTGCGACGGGCGCGTCGCTGCAGGGTATGTCCGCTTTCGCGGTCTCGGGGATCAATCATGCTCACCCCCAACTGAGAGGTCCAGCCAGCCCACTCCTGCAGCACCGACAACTCGAAGCCATTGATGCGTGCATTGTCGACATTGCCGGGTCGCCTGAGCGTAGGGTCGTAGTTGATCGCATCGCGTAGGTCGGTGCGATACAGCGAGGCTTCCAGTCGGGTATGGCTGGCCAGTTGGCTGCGCCATTGCAGCTCGTAACTCTTCGAGTGCTCGGGGCGCAGGTCCGGGTTACCGTACTGTACGTCGTAGAGGTCATTGAAAGTGGGGGCGCGAAACCCTTCGCTGTAAGACGCCAGTAGGTCGTTGCGGGAATTCAATGGAAGGGTAAGGCTGGCGTTCCAAGTGGTCTGGTCGCCGTACTGTTGGTTGCGGTCGTGACGTACGCCGAGCTCGCTCAAGAAGTGTTCCCCGGTAAAACGGTACTGGGCGAAGGCGGCGCGGTTCCAGCGGCTGTCTTCGCTGAAGTTCGCCGTGCCATGGAAGCGTTCCTCGTACCAATCGCCACCGAGCATCAGTTGGTTTTGGTCGTCGAAGGCGAGATCGTTCTGCCAGGTGACCTGATCACGATAGGTGTTGTAAATGAAGCGCTGGTCGCTGAGTTTGTCGCGTTTGTCGTCGCGGTTTTCGCTGTGGCCCAGTTCCAGCCTCGAGTGCCAGGCGTCGTTGAGTTGGGCATCGAACCAGCCGCCCAGGCTGCTGACGCTGAAATCGGTGTAGGGCTGTTGTGGATAACTCAGCCAGGTATCTTCATCGAGTCGCCCGTACGGATTGTCGTATTCACTGCGCCCGCGGCTGTCGAGCAGGTTTACACCTGCCTCGAAACGTTCGTTGAACGTATGGCTCAGGCTCAGGTTGAGCGATCGGTTGCGGTAGGCATCGTGGTCGCCATCGCTGTCGAAGGACGGCCCGGTCGAGTCGATGCCGGCAGTTTCATCCAGGCTGGCGCCCAGGTTGAAGCGGGTCGCATCGTTGCCGCCAGAAAGCCCCAGGCTGCGTTGAAAGGTCTGGTTGCTGCCAGCGGCCATGCGCAGGCGCGGCTGCAGGCCGGGGCCATTGCTACGGCGGGTGAAAATCTGGATCACACCGCCAATGGCATCGCTGCCGTACACCGCCGAGCGCGAGCCGCGTAGCACTTCGATGCGCTCGATCTGGTCGACGTCGAGAAACTGCAGGCCGCTGTCGCCGGAGGTGGCGTTGGCGATGCGCACGCCATCGACCAGCACCAGGCTTTGTGCTGCCTTGGTGCCGCGAATGAAGATGCCAGGCAGGCTGCCACGGCCACCGGTAGGTGCCACCTGCACGCCGGGCACGCGGGTGAGCAGGTCGGTGACGCTGGTGGGTTGCAGGCGGTCGATGTCGGTGCGGGTAAAGACGGTGTTGGCGGCGCTGGTAGCGGTGCGCGATTCGACTTGGCGGCTGGCGCTGATCAATACGTCGGGGAGCTTGAGGGCGTCGTCGCGCTCAGTGGCCAGCAGCGGAAGAGGGAGGCAGAGCAGGGTGGCGAAGGTTGGGGTTTTCATGGGCAGTACCATATTGCGAGGGCTGCGCCCTCGATCGCGACACAAGGCCGCTCCTACAGGAGTCCGCGTTCCTCTGTAGAAGCGGCCTTGTGTTGCGATGGGCCGCAAAGTGGCCCCGAGGGTTACAGCCCGAGCTTGGCCATGCGAGCCTTCACCGAAGCCTCGATCCCGGCTGCATCCAGCCCGCACTCTGCCAGCATTTGCGCAGGCTTGGCGTGCTCGACATAGATGTCCGGCAGCCCCAGGTGCAGCAGCGGCTTGAGCACCGCCTGACTGGCCAGGAACTCACCCACGGCAGCGCCCGCACCACCCATGATGGCGTTCTCTTCGATGGTTACCAGCAGTTCGTGGCTGCCAGCCAGCTCCAGCACCAAGGCCTCGTCCAGCGGCTTGACGAAGCGCATGTCGACCACCGTGGCGTTGATCTGCTCGGCCACCTGCATGGCCTCGGCCAGTTGCACGCCGAACACCAGCAGGGCGATTTTCTCGCCTTGGCGGCGAACCACGCCCTTGCCGATTTCCAGTGGCTGCAGGTCACCGCTGATCGGCGCGTTCGGGCCAGTGCCACGCGGGTAGCGCACGGCCGCTGGGCCGTTGTACAGGTGGCCGGTGCTGAGCATCTTGCGCAGCTCGTTCTCGTCGCTAGGCGTCATCACCAGCATGCCCGGAATGCAGCGCAGGTACGACAGGTCGTAGCTGCCGGCGTGGGTCGGGCCGTCTTCGCCGACTAGGCCGGCGCGGTCGATGGCGAACAGCACGTCGAGGTTCTGCACGGCCACGTCGTGGATCAGCTGGTCGTAGGCACGCTGCAGGAAGGTGGAGTAGATCGCCACCACCGGCTTGCTGCCCTCGCAGGCCATGCCGGCCGCCAGGGTCACGGCGTGCTGCTCGGCGATGGCCACGTCGAAGTAGCGTTGCGGGTAGCGTTCGCTGAAGTCGACCAGGTCCGAGCCTTCCTTCATCGCCGGGGTAATGCCCACCAGGCGGTTGTCGGCGGCGGCCATGTCGCACAGCCACTGGCCGAACACGGCGGAATATTTCGGGCCGCTGACTTTCTTCGGCGCGGCTGGCTTGTCGGCTGGCTCCAGCTTGGTGATGGCGTGGTAGCCGATCGGGTCGACCTCGGCCGGGGCGAAGCCCTTGCCCTTCTTGGTCACCACGTGCAGGAACTGCGGGCCCTTCAGGTCACGCATGTTGCGCAAGGTGGCGATCATGGTCGGCAGGTCGTGGCCGTCGATCGGGCCGATGTAGTTCCAGCCCAGCTCTTCGAACAGCGTACCTGGCACCAGCATGCCCTTGGCGTACTCCTCGGTGCGGCGGGCGATTTCCCAGGCACCTGGCAGGCGCGACAGCACTTTCTTGCTGCCTTCGCGCATGCTCGCGTAGGTGCGGCTGGAGAGGATCTTGGCCAGGTAGTTGGACAGGCC